>JAKSTH010000233.1 GCA_024402655.1 Treponema sp.
CAGAAACTTCTTCTTTAATTGCTTTACCAGCTGCAATCAATTCCTGACGTTTGTCGTTATCAAGCTTCTGTTTCATAGCCTGAGCATTTTCATTGCGTTTCTGCTGTAATGACTGTAATTTTGTTACAAGTGCAGTTCTTTTATCATAAAGTTCAACAACAATATCTGCATCCGCTGTCATGTTACGGTTTACAATATTCTGTTTTACAGCTTCAAGATTGTCTTTTATAAATTTATAATCTAACATTTAATTAATCCTCCACAATTATTCGTTAGTTAATTCATAAGTTATATTAACAGAGGCAGAAAAAATATGTTTTTCTCCCGCATTTGTTACATTATCATTTATACCAGCAGGCATTGTAAATTCTGAAATCGAAATTACTTTGCCTAAGGTAGAACCACTTGCAGTTGCAAGTAATTTTGCTTTGTCATAAGCATTTTGAATTGCGTCTAATTTAACCTGTTTTTCAAGTTCTGAAGTGTCTGAAAGTAAATGGCGGTAAGATTTTAATTCCGAAGCTTTACCATTGCCCATTGCACTATCAATAATTTCAGCTGATTTGTTGATATTTCTAATTAATACAGTAACTGTTGATGAAACTGCATATCTTCCATTTTCAACAGCAATGGAAGGTTTTCTGATTGTTATATCATTTTCGTTTATGCCGATTTCTTTTAATGAAGTAACAATATTATTAATATTCTGTGAATTCTGTTCAGTAGCAGCAACAGCAATTCTGTCATAAGTTGTAACTACAAAAGTTGCATCTGCCTGATCTGAGTCTGCAGTAACAGTTGCATAGCCATCTGTACTGATGAAACAAGTTTGTTCCATTACTTTTTTAGTTTTCTGTGAACAGGAAGCCAACAGTAAAATTACAAGAATTCCTGTACCAAATAATAAACTTTTACTTTTCATAATTCCTCCAAATTACTTTTATCTAATCTGAATATAAAATCTATTTAAATAAATAATTCTTTTTTTTGCATCATCCCAATAAATACTTTCAGGATAACTTTCTGTAAGTGTTGTATAAGATGAAATTGATTCCTTTATGTTTTTAGTTGCACCATCCTGCTCAAAAATCTGACCTTGTAAAAATAAGCCTTCATCTCTTTTTTCAGTAGCAATTTCCATAAAATTATTAAGATATTTTTGTGATTCTACAAATTTTTCCTGAGAAAAAAGTTCTTTTGCTTTTGCCAGTAAATCATCTGCATCAAGGTTTTCAATGTATGAATCTGGAGTTTTTGAATAAATGGATTTTTCTTCAACTACTTTTTTTGCAGGTTCAGGTTCTGGTGTATATTCTATGAAATTTCTTTTTTCTGTAGGTGTTATTGCTTTTTCTAAAATTTCATCCTGAGTAAGAGGACGATTTGTAGATGCAACAGCAGGAACTACAGGTCTTTCTGGAACAACCTGGCCATAGTCTGGAGCTTTAACAATTGTATAAACGGAGCCTTTATTATCTAAAACTTCCACTTCAATATAATCGTCTATAAAGCTTCCTGTTATTGTGTCTACTTTATAAAAATGCTGTAACTGAGTTCCAGGATTTTTTGCTGTAAGAGTGTAAACTGTTTCTTCATTTTCTACCTTGCGGCCTGTACTTACAAGATTGTTATTTTCAGATTCTGAACCAAGGTAAATCCAACCATAACCAGGATATGTTATAGAAAGAGTTTCATTTGTATTTACAGTTACTTTTCGCGAAGGAATTATTTCTACAGGTTTTGTATCTAATTTTGGCTGAGTATTTTGTTCAACTGCTTCAGAA
>JAKSTH010000234.1 GCA_024402655.1 Treponema sp.
CCTGAAATCCCGAAATAATATATAACAACACAAGAGAGAATCTTAAAAAGCTTGTAATAGAGCCAATTATTCAAGATTCTCTCTTGTATTTTTTACTAAAAGTTGTTATAATATTAGTATAACTTAAGGAGTGATTTTTGTGAGCTATTTATTTGATCAGGAAATCCAAGGAAAAAAATATGTTTATCTGATTCGGGGTTACCGGGACAATGGGAAAGTAAAGCAGCAGCGAAAATGTGTAGGAAAAGTTGACCCTGTAACAGGTAAGCGAATTTTCAACCCGGATTGCATTGATTTATTGAAAGAATCTGGAATTGAATTTTCAGAAGAAGAACTTAAGTTGTTCTCTATTGACGATATACGTAAATCTAAAACTCAAAACGCTGGAATATTTCATTTATTAAAGAATATTGCAACAAATAATCACCTTATCGGCTCATTAAAAAGTGCTTTTCCAGAAAACTGGCAGGATATTTTCAGTCTAGCATGCTATATGATAGCCACCAATGATCCAATGATGTATTACGCTTCTTGGGTAGAAGATAACGTGACATATCCTGTAACCGCAGTGAGCTCACAACGTATAAGTGAATTACTCGGTAAAATGAATGAAGAAGATATTAATAGATTTTTTAAATCATGGCATGAACACTACCAAAGAGTTCATGATTACCTTGCGCTAGATATTACTTCAATTTCTTCATATTCCTCTATAAATGACCAAATAGAATGGGGACATAATAGAGACGGAGAAAAGCTTCCTCAAGTAAATCTGTGCATGCTCATGGCTGAAAAATCTAGAATACCGTTATTTCAGACGACCTATAGTGGTAGTCTAAGCGACATAAGGACGTTGAAAACAACACTCTCTAGATTTGAAGCGATTACCGGAAACAGAGACGTTACTGTAATCATGGATAAAGGATTTGGAAGTCTTGAGAATCTAAAAGAGATGCTTGATTTTAAGCATAACGGAAAGAATCCAGTAAAATTTCTAGCCTCATTTCCATTTACGTCAAACTTTATAAAGAGTCTAGTCGACAATGAAAGAGATTCAATAGATACTATTAGTAATGCAATCATCCTTAATGGAGATTCATTGAGAGCAACAACCAAGGTTATTCCAGTGGAAGGAAGCAGTATTTGTGTACATGCTCATATATACTATAATCCTATAGCTGCAGCACAGGCCAAAGAGCGTCTTTACTCAGAAATTCTCTCTAAGCTCGCTCTTGCAAAAGAAAATCCTGAAAAGTATGAAAATAACTCTGAATACAATAAATATATTGATTTTTTACACATTGGAGGCCAGTATAAAATAACTTTAGATGAAAAGGCTATCCAGGAATCGATAGCGTATTCTGGATGGTTAGTGATGCTTTCCAACCGCTTCACTGATGCAGAGAATGCACTTCAGATATACCGTGATAAAGATGTTGTTGAAAAAGGATTCTTGCGTCTAAAGAACTCCATCGATCTAGGTCGATTAAGAATTCATGGTAGAAAATCGATGAACGCAAAGCTGTTTGTTGGATTTGTAGCTTCTATATTGATGTGTGAAATTAACAAAGTTATGGTCTGTGAGAAGTTATATAGCAAATATACTATGACCGAACTACTCAAAACCGTTGGTAAACAGCGAAAACAGACGATTAACGGAAAAGAAATCATGTACCCAACGACTAAGGCACAGCAAGATATTTACGATGCCTTTAAAATCAGTTCTCCTGAATAAAGAAGCAAGACGTGCTCAGCTTCCGAAG
>JAKSTH010000235.1 GCA_024402655.1 Treponema sp.
AAGTTTGAAAAATAATATAGAAAAAAGTCCATAGAAAATAAGCGTAAATGCATACACAAACGCTTGTTCGATATAATATAAAATTAACGGTAACCAAACAATTATAATATTAGCTAACTTTGTAGCCTTGTTGTTCTAAAAATTTAATGGCATTATTGATATTTAATTTAGTGTGTTTGCTCTTAAAATTAGATTCGGTATATTGCTTATACAATTCAATGTTAAATGGTTCATTTTTAGATAACATATGATATGCACAAGTAAGTAGCATTCTAGCAATGGCAATGATTGCACGTTTGTGACCACGACGTTTTTTTATAGCTTCATATCTAAGTTTAAAATATTCACAATTTTTGTCTTTAATAGCACAATTGGCACATTGAACTAATAAAGGCTTAATATAAACACCCGCTCTAGAAATTCTAACAGATTTTTTCTTACCAGCACTTTCATTGTTTTGAGGAGTAAGACCTGCCCAAGAACAAAGATGTTTATCATCAACGAAGACATTCATATTGCTTCCAATTTCTGAAAGTATGTAAATAGCAGAAACATCTTGAACACCAGGGATTGTTAATAATAAATTAATTTCATTTTGATAATTAGCAACCAAAGGAAGAATAGCTTCTTCAAGTTTTTCGACACATTGGTTAATATAATCATAATGATCAAGACAAACTTCCATTTTAGCATTTTGTTCATCAGTTAGATTACCTTCAACAGATTCTAATATTTCTTGAGGAGTAGCTTTTAAATTTTTCCTTAACAAAGGAGATATTTCTTCTAAAGTAAGATTATCATTTTTAGAAAGCATTTTTTTCAAGATAGATTGAGCAGTTTTACCAAAAGTATCAGTAACAACATTAGAAATCATAATGTTAGACATAGTAAGAGAATTTTGAAAACGATTTTTCTCACTTGTACGACAATTGAGCAATTTAAAACGATAACGCATTAAATCACGAAGCTGTCTAATTTCAAGAGGTGGCATAAAGCTGGGATTTACAAGACCATGTTTAAAAATATCAGCAATCCAAATAGAGTCTTTTTTGTCAGTTTTCTTACCAGGAATAGCTCTAACATACTTTGGATGAGTGATAACAACGTGGCAGGTATCTTCTAGTATATTAAAAATAGGAATCCAATATTTGCCAGTGGATTCCATACACACATCTTTACAATCATTATCAATAAGCCATTGTTTAAGATGTTTAATATCTTTAGTTAAAGTAGAAAATTGTTTGGTTTGATAAGTAGTTACTTTGTGGTCATCAGTTTTTGCAATAGTAGCAACTAACATCTTTTTGTGAACATCGATGCCACAACAATTATAGTAATAAATATTTAACATATGGTTACCTCCTGTGTTAAATAAAAAATAGATGTATAGACATTTACTATGTGTACCAAGCTAGATTAACGGAATTTGTTAAAAACAAATATAAGTTTACGTACTCCACCCATTTTTAAGGGATATGTTACACTCGTTTGTGCTTAAAAGGTACACGTCACATATAATTATGCGGGATAAAATTACGTGGTAACTTTTCGCCACTCCCTCCGCCGTGCTCTTCAGTCTATCTATGCATCTAAAAATATTATACCAAATTATGGTAACAAAATCAATGGAGGGAATTTTTAATTAAATTTTGTGCCTTTCGCAGACGTAGCGCTAGCGGAGGCAAAGAAAGGAATGTTAGTAATTATGA
>JAKSTH010000236.1 GCA_024402655.1 Treponema sp.
GTATGATTGTGTAGAAGGTATGAATTTAAGTTGATAACCACATCAATTTTCATTTGTATCATTATGCGGGAAATAACCCGATTAAGTATGTAGATCCGGATGGAAGGTTTGATATCACAAACTTTTATATTCCAGATTTCTGTAGTTTTGTTAAAGGTACCGAGAATAAGCTTGCAATTCCTCTAGGTGGAAACATTACAAGTACACAAAAAGATATCTCAAATATACAAGCCTTAATAACATTAGGTTTCTCGATGGTACCTGATGTCGGTAATCTTGCAATAGTTCCCGGTTCTGATTTTTCTTTTGAAACAGTAATTTCAATAGTTGAAACAGTCGTGGGAATTGTATCTGAAAAAATTGGAATGGGGTTACCTTTTGGAGATTTATTGATAATAATAACATCTAATCCTGACATGGCAGCAAAAAATTATTCTAAGGATCAAATAGATTTCATTGAAAAATGTTCGATTGAACAATTGTTTATACAAGATTTTTCTGATGCATTGACTAAAAAAGGGATTCTTAATTCAAAAATTCAACAAGGTTCATTCATTATGAATCTTGAAATATATAATGTCCCTTTATTTTCTAGAGAATTGATTCAAACTGCTCAAGAAGTAAAAAATAGCAATCCATTGTATAAAGAAATAGAAATTAATTATTAAGTGAGGTTATATGAAACGAATTATTTCAATTTTTATATTAACATTCTTGTTAAATAGCTGTTTTGGTGTAACATACAATTATTATCACAGAAATGAATTAACAGGTTCTTATCAAATAGAAAATATAGAAAACAGTCCGGAAAAGTATCTTTTTTCATATTCAAAAAAAGATGATAAAGTTATTGGATACTATTATAACTCATCAATAGTCAAATTTATCGATGTACTTGACGGTAACAAAATTAAAAAATCAACTTATTATGATAAGGAAACAGGAAGAGTTCTTTATGAGAAATCCTTTTTTTATGGAGAGAATTCTGAGATTAAATCATTTTTGTATAAACAAATAAATGAAAAAAGTGATGTTGTATATGAAATGAGAAGTTTTTTCTCTAAGAAAGATGACAAAATTATTTACAATTCAACAGGATTTATGATTAATGGAACTCTTGAACATCATATCATTATGGAAGGTTTATTAACTGAAGATTATAGACCTTTAAACTGCAAGACTTATGGAATTATCATTGATAATAAGTATTCAATGGCTCAGTATTATAATACTGAAGAAATATTTACCTATGGAAAATCATGTACAACATCAAAGTTATTTCAAAATTATAAGTTGTATGAATCAAAAAGGAAATATGATTCTGGTAAAAAGAAAATATGGGAAGAAGTAATTTTCAATAGTAATGGAAAGTCGATTAGCTCAAAACAATACATATTGGATGGAACAGTTTTGACTCAAATTATGAGTACAACTTCAAAGACAGAAAATGTATATGATTATTCCAAGATAGATGATTGCTGTTATATTCTAAGTTACACCGATTGGGATAATACCTCTGCAGTAAAAATAGAAGTTTTGGATGAAACAGTGTATATAAAAAATGAAGTAATTGAAAATTTGAAGTATCCTATTGATTTGTTTAGTTTTTCTATTTTTTAACAAATTTTTATGAAAGCCATTCATTGGGATTGATGAAGTTATATAAATACACAAATTGGGATTTGT
>JAKSTH010000237.1 GCA_024402655.1 Treponema sp.
GTTTTTTTATCATTGAATTTGAAAGGATATAATTTATCATTTCTTCAATGGAAAGTTGCTTTTCACCTTTTAAGGTATAAACCATTTTGGCTTCATTTTCTTCAAAGCCAAGAATTCCAGACATATCTTCTGCAGTTCGTTTTTTTTGTACTTCCCTTTTATCTGCAAAAATTTCCAGTCTGCCAATTTCTTTTTGCATTTCTGGATCAATATAAGAAGCAAAATCAGGATTTGGAAGAATTTTTGTCTGAAGCAAATTTACAAATTGTGGGAAAGTCATAGTTGAACTGCCATTTTTGCCAGTTAGAGCATAATAGCAGACAAAAAGCATTTTTCCCATTTCTTCTTTTTGATCAAGCAGTTTTGCAGCTTCTTTATAAGAAATATTTTCCGTTACTTTTTTTGCATCAGTTAAATTTACCAGTGATTCTATTTGAGCTGTTGTAGATTTATCGAACATAGATGAAAGAGACGGATCTTTAGATAAATCATCAATAATAAAAGTGGCAAAATTATTTAGAGTCATCTTACCAGCATCGTAATCTTTTTTATCTGCATAATATAAAGCAAGAAGACTTTGTAAATCAGATTCCGAAACATTATATAAACTGGAAAGCTCTTTTACTGACATTTCTTTCTGCAAACTTTCTGCATTGGAAAATTGTTTTAAAATACCCGCATTTTCCAGCATAGAAGGATCCATATATCCACTAATCATTGGATCTTTTAAAACTGTTTCAGAAATAAAATGCATCATATCACTTACAGCGATGGAATTGATTTCTTCTCCACCGTTGTAAATGTAGTAAATCATATTTACAAGGCCTGCACTTAAAGCATTTCCTTCAGACATGGAACTCATGTAGGCTGCTAATTTTTCAGCCGGATATGCTTTTGTCATAGAAGCATAATAGCCGTTTATATTTTTTAAATTTTTATCATTCAAGATTTTATCTGTAAGCTTTTCTACATTCTTTTCATCCTGATTTTCATAAACAAAAACCATTGTATTATTTGGAGGGAATACATCACTTATTTTATCTGCCGAAGTAAAAATGTAGGAAATATGAGTTTTTTGCTGAAAGTAAAATGAACCAACCGCAATTACAAGGAAAACTGGAAGAAGCGCGTATCTTGCTTTGTATGAAAATTTTGCAAGCCATTTTAATGGAACATCAATGCTTTTTTTGCTGGATTTTTCGATTGTTTTATCAAAGAACAATAAAAGGCCTGGGAGCATAAGAAGTACACAAAGCATACTCATAAAAACCCCTTTAGCCAGAACAATACCAATATCCATTCCAATTTTAAATCTCATAAAACAGAGCATCAAAAGTCCAATAACTGTGGTCATTGCACTGGAAGCAACAGAAGTAAATGCATTGTGTAAAGCATTCTGCATAGCTTCAAATTTATTCTGATTATCTGTTTTAGCCTGTCGGTAACAGTTGGAAAGGATAATTGAATAATCCATAGAAATTACAAGCTGCAGAATTGCAGAAATTGAATAGGTAATATCGGAAACACTATTTAAGAAAATATTTGTTCCCATGTTCAAAAGAATTGCACAGCCAATTACGAATAAAAACAAAAGTGGTTCAAACCAGCTGTTACTGGCAGAAAATA
>JAKSTH010000238.1 GCA_024402655.1 Treponema sp.
GAGAGAAGTTTATGAAAAGATTATTTTTATTTGGGTATTTTGCTCTGTCCCTTTTGTCCCAAATATTTGCTCTTTCTAAAAAAGAACTGACTTCTGCATTAAAAGCCAGCGAAGGATATTATTATTGCGAGGCAGACAATTCTGTTATCAAAGTTTCCTTAAAGGAAAAAGCTCTTAGAGTAGAAAAATGTTCATTTGATTTTACAAAAGAAAAAATCTATTCCATTAGTTTTACACAGGAAAAGTTCGAGTCCTTTGATGATGATAAGTTTCAGTCATTTACTTCTGACATATCTGTAGAAAATAATAAGATTTCTTCTATTAAATACAATGGTTTTGTGTATGGGTTTTATTCATCACAAGAATCTGAAATGGTTGGTAAACTTAAGCAGACAGTCATTAAATCTTTTGCAAATGCCTGTGCTGTTTATTTCGATGAAAGTATCCGCACAAAGTTTACTCTTTTCAACGCAGACAATCAGTTAAAATTGAATGTTTCAAAAAAAGGTTGTTTTGATAAAACTTTTGATTTGGAAATAGATAATTCAAACAATGCTTCCTGTAACGAGTGGTCAGTAAATTTAAAAAATGGTGAAATTCGGTTTGGCGAGAATAAAAAATCTGCATACATTTCTGTTTTTAAAACTGTAAGTAAAAAATGTATTTCCAAGAGTCCAGATAAAAAAGCAAAAGCAAATGTTACAACTTCTTTAAATAAATCTTTTTCATCGGAGTACGACTTCCTTTACGATGTGGATGGTTATTATGATACGTCTGGTTACTCTTATGATTTATATTTAGATGATGATGGCTGGAAAAAATTAAATTATAAAGATAAAAGTTATATGATTATAGACAATAGTCCAGGTTACGATCTTATGGCTTTTGAGTTCAAAGGTGAATCTTTTGCAAAGGATAAAGAGGCCGTAAAAAAATATATAAAAGAATATCCTGCTGATTGGTATTTTATAAATGTTGGTGGGCAGAAAAACCTTAATGGACTATATTTTGAAAATATAAAAGCCTCTTCGACTTTAAAAGATAAATCTCATACATATGCTATAGAAGGTACTTTAACAGCTTACAATCCACGAACATTTGACTGGGTAAAAGATTCTCTTCCTTGGGCCGAAGGAAAATCTGGAGACGGCATTGGAGAAACAATAGAACTTGATGTAAAATTTGGAGCCGCTCACAATAATAATTATTTTTCATTCTTCATTCTGAACGGTTATGTAGATCCTTTGCGTCCATATCTTTTTAAACAGAATAACCGCATTAAAAAAGCAAGAATTGAAACAGATTCCGGCTACAATCAAATTATTGATTTTAATGACTGGGTAGAATTCAAAGAAATTAAATTTGGTGAAGCTCCTGTACGACACATCAAAATAACAATCCTGGAAGTTTATAAAGGAACCAAATATTCCGACACCTGTGTTACAGCCTTTGACCTGTATGACGGCTGGTGGAACAAATGATGGACGGTGGAATCCATGTGTGTTATATTATAAAAATTGATATAGCTTCATAGTGATTCATCAAAATAAAATCGTACTCTGCTCCCTCGAATGTAATCGG
>JAKSTH010000239.1 GCA_024402655.1 Treponema sp.
TTGATTTGTATCTGGCAGAAAAAAACATTGGTGCTTTATGGTTTGGAATTGGAAAGCCGGATCAGAGTGAAGTTGAAGGGCTTAAGCATGTGATTATGATTGCCATTGCGAAAATGCCGGAAGCTTCTTTTAGAAAGGATATGTTCAAATCTAAGCGAAAGCCGTTGGAAGAAATCTGGAAAGGTGAAGTTCTTCCTTTTTCTAATATTGTGCGTTTTGCTCCAAGTGCCTGCAACACTCAGCCTTGGATTGTAGAAAATAAGGGAACTGAACTGGAAGTTTACCGTTTTAAGAAGCCTGGAAAGCGGGGGATTATGCCTGCAGAAAAGGTTCGTTTTTATAACCGTATTGATATAGGAATTTTTCTGTTTTTCCTTGAAGTTTGTCTGGAACAGGCCGGCTGCGCTGTGAATGGTACTCAGTTTTTTGAAGATGAGCCGGATGAAATAGAAAAAGTTCTGGTGGCGAGATATAGTTTGTAAAAAAAATGTGATATTATAAATCGGCATCTTTGCTTTTTCAGGTTTATTATGTTTGATATTTTTAAAATTGTTTTTACTGACCCAAAATTTTTGAGTGCTTTTTCCCAAACTATAATCATAATTGCTATTGGTTTCTTTTTTATGCGAAAAGGCATTGTGACTTCTTCTGCTAAAAGTGTTCTGACTGCACTTATATGGAAACTGGCAGTTCCTTGTTTTGCTTTTAATGCTTTTATGCAGGATTTTGAGTGGCTTAGTTTTAAATCCAGTCTTACAGAATTTGTTCTTGCAGTTTTCTTCTATATAGTTTTGATTTTTATTGGAAAATTTTTGCTTATAAAAAAAGGAAAAGATTTTTCTACTGTGGGTGGATTTATGATGGCCATTGGACAGACTACTTTGTTCAGTATGCCTATTCTTCAGTCTGTGTACGAAGGAAGTGCAAAAGAAGTTGTGCTTTATATCAGTACTATCAGCATTGTATTTAGAATATTTGTTTATATTATTGGATATACTGTAATCAGCGGAGAAAAAATCACATTAAAAAAGCTTTTGCCTCAGATTAAAAAGGTATTTTTGACTCCGGTTATGATTGGAATGTTTTTAGGAATTCTTGTTTTTGTTTTGCAAAATAGAGTGCCGGTTTTAAGAATTGATAAAAGCCTTCCTGTTTTATATACCACAGTAACTGCATTATCTAGAATGGTAGGGCCTTTGTGCATGCTTTTAATTGGAATGAGCGTTGGTGAAGCAAGAATTGCAGAATGTATTAAAGACGGTTTTGCATGGCTTTTGGCTGTTTTAAGGAATATTGTTGCGCCAGTTGTAGTTTTATTGCTTTGTATTCTTATGCATAAAGCCGGTATTTATACTTTTACAGAATATTCTCTGATTGCAATTGTTGTAGGCTTTAGTGCTCCAATCAGTGTAACGCTGAGTATTGCCTGCATGGAGTATCAGAAAGAAGAAGTGATGGCTAGTCGTGCCTGTGTAATTTCTACTTTGCTGACACTTTTAACTTTCCCAATGAGTTTTGTGATTGTGCATTTTGCACTTAGATTTTTGTGATAAAAGTGACAAAAGGGACAGAG
>JAKSTH010000024.1 GCA_024402655.1 Treponema sp.
GCGGTTTTGAAAAGTCGTTTTTTTGCGGTAGGCCATTTCTTTAGCTGCGCTGTTTATAAAATGATATTTTCTTTAATTTAAACCCAGGTTAAAACAAAAGAGACTGTCCCATAATTTATTTTCATTAGACAGTCTCTTTTACTATTTTGGGTTTGTGCCCAAACTATTTACTTATTTTTCTGCATCTGTGAAAACTGATTCGTCTTCGTAGTTTGCAATAAAATCCTGTACATCAGAAGAATCCATAATAATTCCGTATTCTTCTCCACCTTTAATATCGCCACTTAATGCTTTAAATTCTTCATATGAAACAACTTTTCCACCCAAGCTTCCTTTATCAGCTGCTCTAGAAAAGCCACCTGCATATTTAATATAAATTTCAGCCATGTAAAATTCCCCCAAAAAGTAATACTTTATTATACATCAAAATTCATATAAATGTATTTTTTATTTTTCAAACTATGCAAGAATTTTTTCTATAATAGTTTTTGCCTGTTTCATGTCAAAACCTTCAATTTCTTTAAGTTTTGGCATAATATTTTTAAGAACACGGTCAGCTTCTGGCATTGCTTCTAAAACTTTGCGGGCTGCAGCTTCCATTTCTTCTGCAGACATCATTTTTGGAAGGAAATCTTCCAAAACCTTTAATTCTGCTTCCAATTCGGCAGTATCTGCACCACCTTTTTTATATTCAGCAATTGTGTTCTGTGTTTCCTGATACATTTTTAATGCAGCTTTTTTAAAATCTGCTTCTGTTTCAGTACGACGTTCATTAATTACTGCAGTACTTTTTACAGCATCTGCCAGCATTAACAAAATATTTGAACGAACAGGATCATCTTTACGAATCTTAAGACGTTCCATGGTAAAAGCTTTAATTGTATATTCCATCAACAACTCCTATAAAGCAGCAAGTGTTCTTTCAATTCTTGCCAAACATTTAGCTTCGCCAAGAACTAAAATTGAACCGATTAATGGTGGAGAAACACGACTTCCTGTAACTGCCATACGGATTGGCATCATAAAGTCACCAAGTTTAATTCCAAGTTCTTCTGCCTTAGCTTTAGCCAAGTTTTCTGCACCTTCGTGATCCAAACTGAAACACTGATGTACGAAATCTTTAGCAGCTTCCAAAACTTCCTTAGTTTTAGCAAGGTCAATTTTCTTAGGAATAATCTGTTCTGCAGGAGGAACTGCTGGTTCTGTAAACATAAAGTGAACCATTTCAGCTGCTTCTGTTAAGAACTTAAGGCGTTCCTGAATAAGTGGCATTAAACCAAGCAATGTTTTTTCAACATCTTCTGTGCTCATGTTCATAGACTTATCAACACAGTATGGACGGCCATCTTCACCAAGAGCAACACCAGAGAATTCAGGACCAACATTTGGTTTTGGCTGTGGATTTTCTGGATTAATTTCCAATGTTGCATCTCCAGTTCCTGTGATGAATGGAAGTGTCCATTTGTAAAGTTCTTCTGCACTCATCTGGCGGATATAGTTTCCGTTGTAGTATTCAAGTTTTTTGTAGTCGAATACAGCAGGAGCTTTATTCAAGTGTTCAAGCTTAAAGTTTTTAGCAAGTTCTTCAAGAGTATAGAATTCCTGACCTTCAACATAAGAACAACCAAGCATTGCAACATAGTTTACAATTGCTTTTGGTAAATAACCGCGGGCACGGAATTCGTTCAAAGAAGTTGAACCGTGGCGTTTAGAAAGTTTCTTACCATCAGAACCATTTACCATTGGCAAGTGGCAGAATTCAGGATGTTCCCAGCCAAATGATTTATACATCTGAACATGAAGTGGAGTAGAAGGAATCCATTCCTGAGCACGCATAACATGAGAAATCTGCATCATGTGGTCATCAACAATGTTAGCAAGATGATATGTTGGGAATCCGTCTGATTTAAGCAAAACTGGATCTGGAGAAATATCTTCGTTCTTCCATACAATGTCGCCTAAAATGTGGTCAGAGAATTTAGTTTCTCCTTCCATTGGAACCTTAAGACGAATTACATAAGGTTTTCCAGCATCAAGATTAGCTTTTACTTCTTCTGGAGTAAGATGGCGGCAGTTACGGTCATAACCAGGAGCCATTTTATTTTCAGTCTGAATTTTGCGGATACGATCCAAGCGTTCAGCATCACAGAAACAGTAATAAGCTTCACCGTTTTCTAAAAGTTTATTTGCATATTCTTTATAAAGTTCAAAACGTTCACTCTGAACATAAGGTCCAAAGTTACCACCTTTATCGCCACCTTCGTCCCAGTCAATTCCGAGCCATTCCATTGTGTCGTAAAGATTTTTTACATATTTTTCATCATAACGAGTACGGTCTGTATCTTCCAAACGGAGAATAAATTTTCCGCCTTTAGATTTTGCATACAAGTAATTAAACAAAGCAGTGCGAACACCACCAATGTGCTGCATTCCAGTTGGAGATGGAGCATAACGAACACGAACTTCTTTAATGTTTTCCATATTAAACCTCTTTTCTCGATATTATTGAGATATTCCACCCGTTTGAGCGCGAGTAGTAAAGTCCATTTTAATGAAATACAACGGGATATACAATAAAGTTTAAATTTAAAAAATATGGATAAAAAAAGAAATCACTAACAATATTTTCATGATATAATTTTTTTTATGTTAAACCCAATTCATATTCACAATGCAAATAAACTTCGTAAACAATGGGGCATAAGTGATGCTCTTAGAGACTGTTATTTTTCTATTCCAGATTCTGTAAAAGTTATAAACGATATTATGTATGGTCCATACGGATTCTGGAATCTTTTAGATTTAAATGTTCCTAAAAATGCAACTGGTATTTCCCCACTGCCAGTAATTGTAAACTTTCATGGTGGTGGTTTTTTCTATGGAACAAAAGAAGTTTACCAATATTATGCTGCAGATTTGGCATCAAAAGGATTTGCTGTTGTTAATTTTAATTACCGGCTCAGCCCCGAAAATAAATTTCCTGCCCACTTAAAAGACTCCAATCGTGTTCTTCTATGGATTTTGGAAAATGCCCAACAATACAATCTCGATACAAACCGCATATTTTTTGTTGGTGACAGTGCAGGTGGCAATCTTGTTTACTATTATTCAACAATCCTAACTAACCCAGAATATGCAAAACTCTATCCTTTTGATCCAGCTCCAGTAAAACCAAAGGCTGTAGCCATGAACTGTGCAGTATATAACATTGAAAATGATCCTAACGACAGTCTTTCAAAATGGTACAAACCTAGAGGAAATAAATACACAGAAAACTTCAATATTCAAAAATATGTTACAAAAGATTTTCCACCATCTTTTTTAATGTCATCTGCTAAAGATTTTCTTCTGCCTGCTTTAGAACCACAATCAAAATTTTTTGAAGAAAAAGGTATTCCCCATGTAACAAAGGTTTATGGCGAAAAAGATGATGAAAATGCAACTCATGTTTTCCACATAAATCTGGCTCTGTCAATTGCAACCCAATGTAATAGGGATGAAATAGATTTCTTTAATTCCTATCGCTAAATATGACTACACTTGAAGTGAATATGACAAAAGGTTAATATAATGTCATAGAGGTTTACAAATGAAAGACGAAGTTATTTTAAAAGAAAGACATGATGATGATTTAACTTTTTACAAAGATGAAAAAATTCAGTTTACACACTGTACTCCAAATAGAAATTTAACTCTTTCAGAACTTTTCAGATTTACAGCAGATGCAGCCGGCGAAGATTTTTCTTTAAGAGAAATGTCATGGGATTTTCTGGCAGATAAAGGTCTTGCAATTATTCTTTCCAGAGTTTCATATCATATAGAAAGAATGCCTGTTGCAGATGAACTTATTACCTTAAAAACATGGGAATCTGCTGCACAGGGACCTTTATGTACAAGAAATTACGAAATCTATAAATATGGTTCAGATGAACTTTTAGTAAAAGGTCAGTCATTGTGGACAATTCTTGATTTTAATAATCACAGACTTATGCCTGCAAAAGCATATCCATATCGTCCAGCCCCTACTGTTGTTACTGACTTTACTGGCATTAAATGTGGTAAAATTTCTATTCCAGAAAACATGGAATTAATTGGAAAAAAGACTATTCTTTATTCAGATTTAGATGCAAATGGTCATGCCAACAATTCTAAATACATCAACTTTGTATTTGACCTGCTTCCACAGGAATTTCAGACAAAGTCTTATAAAGATGTTCGCTTAAACTATTCAAAAGAAACAAAACTTGGTGAAGAACTTGAAATTAAAGTAAGCTACCAGGACAACATGATTGTTGCCCAGGGCTTAGTAAACGGCGTTTCAAGTTTCGAAGCAGAATTGTACTACTAAGTACTAACCTAACCTTTTAGCTGTGCCAGGATTGCTTCACAACCTTCCTGCACATCTAAATAAGTCTGGTCAAAATTTCCGGTATACCAGGGATCTGCCACTTCTCTGTTTTTACCGGCAAATTCCAGCAGCAATCTGATTTTTCCCTCCGGATCATTATTCCAGGCCCGATTCATATAATAAAGATTTTCTTCATCCATCCCTACAAGCAAATCAAACTTTTCATAATCGGCGGCAGTAATTCGTCTGGCGGCTCTTCTTTCAAAAGGAATACCCATCTGCAAAAGTTTTCCTCTTGTACCCCTATGAATATCGTTTCCAATTTCTTCTAGACTTGTAGCAGCAGATTCAATATAAATTTCTTTTTCCAAACCAGCTTTTTTAACTAAATCTTTCATAACAAATTCTGCCATTGGAGAACGGCAAATATTACCGTGACATACAAATAAAATTTTCTTCATAAAATCGATTATAAAATTTCTATGAATTTTTCTCAATTATATGGTATAATATAGACTTACTATGTTCGTTTAGGAGTTGAATATGTCAGATACTAAGTTAAAAGGTATAAAAGGTTATACATACATTCTGTTAGCAGGAATTTATTTATCACCAATCATTTTCTATGATGTAATGGGTCTTTTCTTTGGAATCTTTACAACAAAGGAATATATTTCTTTCACAGTTCAGCCATTAAGTATTATAACCGCAATTGTTACCTGTGCATGTGCAGGTTTTTCTTGTTATATACTGAATAAAATTGTTAAACAGTACAGAAATAATGAAGTTTCTATTGAAGAAACAAATAAAAAACTTAAAAACCATGCAATGCTCAATATTGTTGCACCAATTACTGTTGGTTTCTTACAGGGCTTAAATGCTTGTATTAGTGTTGCTATGGGAAAAGTTACATTTGCAAACTTTGAAGGACACAGTCCATATTTAGCACTTATGTTCTTCTCTTTGGGTGTAGTTTTTGATTTTGCTCTTTTCTGTTATGTATTCTACATTCGTATTTTCGAAAGCCAGATTACAGATATTCCATTCACAAAAGAACAGATTACAATGTCGGTTATTAAAAGAAACGTTCTTACACTTCTTTTTGCTGTTACCGGCTTATTAATGCTCTTCATTTCTATTGTTATTACACCAAAAAATCTGGAAGCAGGTGTTTCTGGTCTTACAGGAAAAATCATTCTTCTTTCTGTTTATTCTTTGATTTACTTTACTGCTATTGAAACCAGCCTTGTAAGTGATGTTAGTGGTTGTATTAATGCAATCAGCAGAAGTATTACAGGTCTTACAAAAAAAGATTACACAGTATCAGATGAATTACCAAAAAACCGTAGTGAATTAGGTGTTATTATTCAGGATGTTAATTCCCTTAAAAATGATATGAATAGCACACTTGCTAACATTTATAGATTAACAAAACAGACTGTATCTCAGTCAGATGACCTTGTTGCAAACATGGATACAACAAAAGGACATATTGTTAATATTAACGGTTCTCTTGATACAGTTCAGAACGAAATTCAGAATCAGTCTGCAGGTGTAGAAGAATCTAACTCTTCTATTGAACAGATTATGGGTAACATTCGCTCCCTTAATAATGCAATTGAAACTCAGGCAACTGGTGTTACACAGTCTTCTGCTGCTGTAGAAGAAATGGTTGCTAACATTGCCAGTGTAAGCCAGATTCTTCAGAAAAACTCTGAACTTGTATCTCAGTTAAACGAAGCTTCTGCTAAAGGTCAGCAGGAAGTAAAAACTGCCGTTACTACTGCTAAAAATGTTTTGGAACAGTCTTCTGGTATTTTACAGGCTTCAAGCGTAATTCAGAGTATTGCAAGCCGTACAAACCTTCTTGCTATGAACGCCGCAATTGAATCTGCTCATGCCGGTGAAGCAGGTAAAGGTTTCGCAGTAGTTGCAGAAGAAATTCGTAAACTTGCAGAACAGTCTGGTGCTCAGAGTAAAGTTATTGATGAAAACCTTCGTTCTCTTTCTGAATCAATTGGTCACATTTCATCAGATATTAAACAGGTAGAAGCAGACTTCGACAATATCTTCGCTCTTACTCAGAGAGTTCAGGATCAGGAATCTGTTATCAGTAATGCTATGGATGAACAGAACTCAGGTAACCAGCAGGTATTGGAAGCCATTAGAGCAATTAGTGATTCTACAGTAGAAGTAAAAAATGGTTCTACAGAAATGCTTGTTGGTGGTGAACAGGTATTAAAAGAAATGCATAACCTTTCTGAAGTAACAAGAGTTATTTCTGAAAACATGAGTCACATTAACAACTTCTCACAGCAGATTAATGATGCTGTTACAATCACAACATCTTCTACAAACAATACTCATTCAAGCCTTTCAAAACTCATGGAAGACCTTGACGAATTTAAACTTAAATAAGATTATTATTTAAATAACTGGCTGTCAAAATTAGTAAGCGTTTTACGAAACTGATTTTGACAGCTTTTTTTTAACCCTCACTCGATTACTAAGATATCATAAATATGGTATAATAGATTTATACTAAAAAAAGGAAGAAATACTTGGCTGACTATCACGAATTTCCTGCAGCTCCAGAAGGAACACCTGTATCTAACTTTGTACATCTACATGTACATTCAGACTATTCCCTTTTGGACTCCTGCGCAACTTTAGATAAACTTGTAGCAAAAGCAAAATCACTTAATATGCCGGCCCTTGCCCTTACAGACCACGGCAACATGTTTGGTGCATTAAACTTTGAAAAACTTTGTCATGTAAACGGAATTAATCCTATTGTTGGCGAAGAATTTTATGTTGCATACGGCAGCCACTTTGAAAAAAATACCGTTCCTTACAGCCACAAAGGTGAAGACGGAGAACGTCAGGCAAAATACTTCCACTTAATTCTGCTTTGCGAAAACCAGACCGGATATAAAAATATGAGCTGGCTTTCTTCTCTGGCATATACAGAAGGTATGTACTATAAACCTCGTATTGACTGGGAACTTTTGGAAAAATATCACGAAGGCTTAATCTGCTGTTCTGCCTGTATTGCAGGTGAACTTCCACAGCTTTTAATGGCAGGCATGGAAAAAGAAGCAGAAGAACTTGTATTAAAATATAAAAATCTTTTTGGCCCAGACCACTATTACATAGAACTTCAGGATCACGGACTTCCAGAACAAAAAGAACTTAATCCAAAACTTATTGCTCTTGCCCGCAAACTGGATGTTCCTCTTGTTGCTACAAACGATATTCACTATGTTGAACAGGAAGACTGGGAAGCACAGGAATGTTTACGAAGCATCGGTTTTAAGAAAAACATGCAGCTTGGTCCAGACGGTCAGTTTATTTCTGGAATGGGTGGCGAACATCACGAATGGTATTTTAAAACAGAAGCAGAAATGCGCATGTTATTTCCAGACTGCCCCGATGCTTTTGACAACACTGTTAAGATTGCTAATATGTGCGATCTTACAATTCACCAATATTCGACTCCAGAATTAAAAGGAACACTTCCACGGTTTGAACTTCCAAAAGAATTCCAGACTCACGAAGAATATACAAAAAATCAGGATGATTATCTGCGCTTCCTTGTAGAAAAAGGTCTTACAAAAAGATACAAGGAAATTACTCCAGAAATTCGTGAAAGATGCGAATACGAAATGGGAATCATTCTTGGTATGGGCTTTAGCGGTTACTTCCTTATTGTATGGGAATTTATTAACTGGGCTAAATCTACATATGATGATGTAAATAAAAGACCAAAACCTTACATGCCAATTGGTCCGGGACGAGGTTCAGGTGCCGGTTCTCTTGTAGCTTACTGTCTTGGTATTACAGATATTGATCCATTCAGATATGGACTTATTTTTGAACGCTTCTTAAATCCAGAACGTGTATCCATGCCGGATTTTGACGTTGATATGGATTTCGACTTTAGACAAGATATTATTCAGCACACCAGAGACTTGTATGGAGAAAAGAAAGTTGGACACATTGTTACCTTTGGTACTCTTAAACCAAAGAACGTAATTGCAGATGTAGGCCGCACTTTGGGTATTCCACTCCCAGAAGTAAACATGCTTAAGTCAAAGGTTAGTGAAAACTTAAAAACGAAGCTTAAAAACTGTTTTGAGCCGCCTAACGAAAAATTCCCGGATGGTGGACAGCTGGCAGAATACAGACACGACCCTCGCTATGAAAAGCTTTTTGACCTGGCAGAAAAACTGGAAGGTTGTAAACGAAACACAGGTCTTCATGCTTCTGGTATGGTAATTGGTTTAACTGAATTACCAGACTGGGCTCCTGTATTTGCTATTACAGATAAAGATGGAACAAAAATTGGTGTACAGTACACTATGGATATTATTGAACCATGTGGTCTTGTAAAATTTGACTACCTTGGTTTAAAGACACTATCTCTTATCCGCTATGCAGAAAATATTATTAATAAACATAAAAAACCTGGAGAACCAGATTTTCTTACTGCAAATGTAAGCGAAACAGATGAATTAACTTTTGAACTGTTCAAACGTGGCGATTCAGTTGCGGTATTCCAGTTTGAATCTCCTGGTATGCAGAAAATCCTTAGAGAATTCCAGCCTGAAAAACTGGAAGACCTGGTTGCCTTAAATGCTCTTTACCGTCCAGGTCCTATGGATTGTATTCCTCAGTACATTGAAGGTAAGTGGAAGCCAGAAACAATTCACTATCCAGACCCTTCTCTGGAAGACCTTCTTAAAGAAACTTATGGTGTAATGGTTTACCAGGAACAGGTAATGAAGGTAGCCCAGATTATTTCAGGCTTCTCTCTTGGTGGTGCAGATATGCTTCGCCGTGCCATGGGTAAAAAGAAGCTGGATGTATTGATGAAAAAGAAAGCAGAGTTCGTAGAAGGTGCTGTTAAAAACGGTCACACAGAAGAACATGCAGGTGAAATTTTCGAAATTATGATTCCGTTTGCGGGATACGGTTTTAATAAATCTCATGCTGCGGCTTATTCAGTTCTTGCATACAGAACCGGCTGGCTTAAAGCTCATTACCCTGCAGAATTTATGGCTGCTAACCTTACAAACGAAATTACTTCTACAGACGGACTTCCATTCTATATTCAGGAAGCAAAATCTATGGGTGTTCCTGTTGACCCTCCAGATGTAAACCGCTCCGATGTAATTTTCGACGTTGTAGATGGCCGCATTGTATTTGGTCTTAAAGGAATTAAAGGCATTGGTGAATCTGCTGCATATGCAATTGTAAGAGAAAGAGAAACCAATGGTCCTTATCTGTCTTTTATGGACTTTATTGAAAGAGTTTGTGCCCTTGTAGAAAAAGATGAAGATGGCAGAGAAAAAACTCTTGTAAACAAAAAGGCCATTGAAGTTCTTATTAAAACTGGTGCTTTCGACTTACTTAAAGATAAAGATGGTGTGGCTCTTAATCGTCCAACATTGCTGGCAAATATGGAACCTGCTATGGACTTTGTTTCAGACATTCTGGAAGACAAACGAAAAGGACAAGGTGACTTGTTTGGCGATCTTGGAGAAGAAGACAAAGTAACTACAAGCTTCCAGTTTAAAATCATTGAAAATCTTCCTCTTATGGAAACTCTTAAGATGGAAGCAGAATGTATTGGCTGTTATGTTAGTGGTCACCCATTAGATGATTATAAAAAAGCAATAGACAGAGCCGTAACTCTTAAATCTACAAACATTACCCGCATTGGTAATGAAGAAAAAGCTGAAAAAGACACTATGATTGCAAATGGTGCGAATCCATGGCAGGTTAAAAAATCTGGAAAAAATTATATTGCTCTTGGTATGCTTGCAGATGTTCATCAGATTACTATGAAAAATGGTAAGTTTATGGCATTTGGAAAACTAAATGATTATGATGGAACCATTGGACTCACTTTCTTTTCTGATGTCTGGGAACAGTTAAAAACTCAGCTGGTTGTAGGTAATGTTTATGCCATGAAAGGTAAAGTAGATGCTTCCAGAGGCGAACCTTCATTCCTGGTTGAATCTATAGAAGATCCTGCTACTTTGGAAAATCATGCAATTCAGTCTGTTCATATTCAGCTGGAAAATAATTTTTCAAATTCTCTGGCAATTTCTTCAATTCGTGATTTTTTATTTGAAAAAACTGGTAAATGTTCAGTATATTTTCATATAGATACTGGAAATAATCCTTATGTTATAAAGGCAAATGATCAGCTTAGAGTTAATCCTTCGCCAGAAAACATAAAGGCATTAACAGACCTTAATTACGTCCACTCTGTCTGGACAGAATAAACTGTATTTTTCTGGTTATCTAAATATCTTGAACCTGGAGACTATATGTTACATTTTCTATTTTCAACTTTAGCCGCTATTCTTAATCTTTATTTACTTGTTTGTGTTGTAGCAATTTTTCTGTCTTGGGCACCTGGAATTAAATTTACATCTTTTGGTAAATTCATGACTGCCATTACAGATCCATATCTGAATATTTTCAGAAAAATCAAATTCCTGACAATTGGTTATGTAGATTTTTCACCAATTATTGCATTGGGAGTTCTTTCTCTTACTTCATCAGTTTTTGCTCACATTGCAAACACAGGAAGAATCTATTTAGGCGGTATTCTTGGTTCTATTATTTATATGATCTGGAATCTTGTTTCTACAATTCTTATTGTACTAACTATTGTTATGCTTATAAGATGGATTGTACTGCTGGTAAATCATGGACAGACTCCTTACAATTCTGCATGGAACCAGGTAGACACATTCCTTGAAAAAATTTCTTACAAAGTTTCTAAAACTCTGGCAAGAAAGCCTGTAAAATATCAGACTTCATTATTAATGAGTTGGATTTGTGGCGCTTGTATTCTTTTAGCAGGTTCCTTTTTAATTGATGCGCTCCTTAAACTTTGCGGCGCAATTCCTTTCTAATATAAAAATTGAAACTTTCAGAAATTAAAACTCCTGTTTCTTCTGTTACAGGAGTTGGTCCAAAAATTGCAAATTGTCTCGCAAAATTGAACTGCTTCACAGTTGCAGATTTATTACAATATTTTCCAAAAAAATTCGAAGACCGTACTAAAAAAAGATTTTTGAAAGAATTTCAAACAGGAAAAATTCATACTGTAGCAAAAGTTGTTTCACATCAATGGTTTGGCTACGGTAATATGAAAACTCTAAAAATCACCATAAATGACGAAACTGGAATTGCACAGCTTATCTGTTTTAACCGCTCTTTTTTAGAAAGACAACTTCCTCCTGGAACAATAATTACAGTTACCGGCCACTTTTACGAAAAATACAATGAAGTACAAAGTACAGATTTTGAAGTAGAAGTTATGCCAGAAGCAAATCCAAACAATCTTCAGGAAATACAACCGCTGAATTCAAAAATAATTCCTTTGTATGCTTTAACCGAAGGTCTTTCACAAAAGCAATTATCTAAAGCAATTCAGTCGGCTCTTGCACAGTATGGTTTTGGACTGGAAGATGAACTACCTCAAGATTTAATAGAAAAAAACGGTTTACTTCATAAAACACAGGCAATTCATCTTATACACAATGCAAAAACTCTGGAAGAACACATGCAGGCCAGAAGAACTCTGGTTTATGAAGAACTGTATCATTTTATGTATGTAATTCAAAAACGAGCTTCTTTACGAAGAGGGCCATCTTCCAATCAAATACAAAATGAAGATGCAGCTTTTGACAGACAAGCTTTTATTGCATCCCTTTCTCCACTTCAGCAGAAACTTTATAACAAGCTGCCATTTGAACTTACAGAAGACCAGTGCCGGGTAATTGAACAGATGAACAGCGAAATAGACAAAGGTTTTGCAGAACGAAACCGCATTGTTGTTCAATATGAAAGAGGAATCCCTCTTCAACTGCGCCCACCTTTTACTATGTCCCGCCTGTTACAGGGAGATGTTGGCTCTGGTAAAACTTTGTGCGCTCTTATGATTTGTTTACGAATTATTAACTGGAAAGGTCAATGTGCTCTTATGGCACCAACAGAAATACTTGCCCGCCAGCATGCAGAAACTGCTCATAAACTTTTAGAAGATTTAGGCATTAGAACAGCTTTTCTTACAGGCAACATAAAAGCAGCAGGCAGAAACCTTTTACTTAAAGCTTTAAAAGAAGGCGAAATAGACATTGTTATTGGAACCCACGCTTTATTTTCAAATCAGGTTCAATATAACGACTTGCAGCTTGCCATAATTGATGAACAGCATCGTTTTGGAGTAATGCAGCGCCAGGCAATTGTAGCAAAAGGCCGCATAAATGAAAAATGTGGACTTGCCTTTGAACCACATCTTTTAATGATGAGTGCTACCCCAATTCCACAAAGTCTTGCCCTTACTCTTTACGGCGACCTTGATGTTTCTACCATAAAAAACCGGCCTTCTGGCAGAAAAGAAATTAAAACTTATCTTGTAAAAGAAGGAAACGAAGTAAATGCCTATGAAGCAGTACGAAAAGAACTTGCAGCAGGACATCAGGCATATTTTGTGTACCCTGCAATTGGTGGAGATTTAGAAGAAGAAAGCGGCAATGGAACAAAATATAAAACTGCAGAACAGAGTTTTGAACTTTTAGCAAACCGGGTCTTCCCAGAATACAAATGCGCTTTGCTTCATTCTAAAATTGATGATGAACAGCAAGTTCAGATTCTTCATGACTTTCAAAATGGCAAAATCCAGGTTTTAGCAGCAACAACTGTAATTGAAGTAGGCGTTGATGTTCCAAATGCCACTTCCATGGTAATAGAAATGGCAGACCACTTTGGTATGGCACAATTACATCAGCTAAGAGGTCGTGTAGGACGAGGTAAAGATCAGTCGTATTGTTATTTAATTTACAGTAACAATATTACAAAAACCGGCATTGAAAGAATGAAAGCACTTCGTGAAAGTACAGATGGTTTTTATATTGCCGAACAGGATTTAAAAACCCGTGGCCCTGGAGAACTGAATGGAACTATGCAGGCTGGTGCCCTGGAATTTACAATTGCAGATCTTTCTCGTGACATGAGCATTTTGACCCAAGTAAAACAGGATATTTTGACCCATTTAGCCTAAAATCACTATTTTTATAAAAATTATGTGTCATTTTGACCCAAATTCAATAAGAAGAATGGGCACTGTGTCAAAATTTCCATTTTTTTCATAAAATTCTTTAATTTTTCTGCATTTTTTTCTTTACTTTTGGCCATTTTTTTATTATTAACAGAATTTTTAATAAATTTTCACTGAATTTTCTAAGTTGGCACGAATCTTGCAATAAATAATATGTATATTGTTTTTATGGAGGATTTTTATGACAAACGACGATTCAGTATTATCAATGTACTTAAAAGAAATTAACAAGGTCCCACTCCTTTCTCATGAAGAACAATCAGCTCTTGCATTAGAAGCACAAAAAGGAAATAAACAGGCAAGAGATAAAATTGTAAATGCAAACTTGCGTTTTGTTGTTAATGTTGCAAAAAACTATCAGAATCACGGATTAGATTTAGTTGATTTGATAAGCGAAGGTAACATTGGCTTACTTACTGCAGTAGATAAATTCCAGCCAGAAAAAGGCTATCATTTTATTTCTTATGCCGTATGGTGGATTCGCCAGAGCATTCTAAAAGCTGTTTGCGAAAAAAGCCGCTCAATCCGTCTTCCACTTAACAAGGCAAATGAATTGGTTCGCATTGAACAGGCAAAAAAAGTTGTTGCTGGTAAAAAATCAGAACAGCAGGAATACGAAGAAATTGCGGAAATGCTCAATATGAACACTGCTCATGTAAGAGAAATGCTTAATATTTCAAGAGAAATGATTTCCCTTGATGCAGAACTCAACGGTTCAGAAGATTCAAAAACTTCTTTTGGTGAAATGCAGGAAGACAAAAATTATGTTCGCCCTGAAGATGCTGCTATTACAGAATCTATGAATCAGGAAATTGATGAAGTTCTTAAAACACTTCGTCCAAATGAAGAAAAAGTTATTCGTATGAGATACGGCTTAAATGGCACAAAACCAATGTCATTAAAAGAAGTTGGAGATGAATGTAATCTTACAAAAGAAAGAATCCGTCAGATTGAAAAACATGCTATTGTAAGACTTCAGCACCCAACTCGCAGCAAGTACCTGGAAGCATTCGTAGCATAAAAACCAAAGCCAGTCCAAATTAAAGGGCTGGCTTTTTGCATTAATTCATTCTAAACGTAAAAAAAAATCCTGTCCATCTTTCGACAAACAGGATATTTTATAAAAATCCAAGGTGTGCACAATTTAACAAAGTTAAATTGTGTCGTTTAAGAGTTTGTGCAAGCACAAACTCTTAAACACTATTCCTTAATAGCTCCACCAGCAACACCTTCTGCAAGTTTCTTCTGGAAAATGAAGTAAACTACAAGAACAGGAACTGTTGCAATAATAAGAGCCGCAATCTGCCAACCAAGCTGAGTACCGGTTCTACTTGAGAACGAGAAGATACCAACTGGTAAAGATTTAGTTGCTTCTTTAGATGCCATTACTAATACAAGAAGGAATTCATTCCAAATACCTAAAGCAGTCATAATACTTATAGTAACAATTACAGGAACTGTCATTGGAACAATAATACTAATAAAGGTTCTAAATGGAGTTGCACCATCAATATATGCAGATTCTACCAAACTGTATGGAAGACCTTTAATATATGTAGAAGACAACATTACAGCCATTGGCAAACCAAATGCTACATATACAAGAATAATACCAACATGTGTATCAGTTAATTTCAAGTTTGTAAGCATAAGGAACAATGGTACTAAGAGCTGGTTTACATCAAGCAAGTAACCAAGTCCAATTAAACCTGCAATAACAGCTGCAACTTTTTTGAACTGGAACTTAGTTGTACCATAACCAAGCATAAGACCAAAAAGAACAACAAGTACAGTTGAAAGAACTGTATACAAAATACTGTTCAAGAACTTCATACCAAGTTCACCACGAGACCAGGCAGAAGTATAGTTCCACCAGAATGTTTCCCATGCAAACTTTATCTGATAGCTTTTTGGCAAGTCAGTATACTGAATCTGAACATCTGTACCAGGAACAATGTCTCTTAAAATTCTTCCATCAGAAGTTTTAAAATCTGCTGGTAATTTATCACGAACAATAAAGTGAATCTTAACTCTCTGGTGACCACCAATATGTGATGATTCAAGAATTAAAACTTTGCTGTCAATTGCAGCAGTATTTTTTGTATCGCCCTTTCCAAGTTTATTAACAATACCAAGATTCTTTAACAAGTTTTTTGGATAGTTAATGTTTGTCTGAGCAGGAACAACATCTAAAGTACTTGTCTTTACATAAACTTTAGCATCTGCATCGGAATTAAAACCAGGGTATACTTTTTCTTTACTTGCATGTGAAAGTTCATATGGCCAGCTGTAAATACTTCTTGTTAATTCTGTATTTGTTTTGAATGATGAATAACCCATCCAGAACAAAGGTGCAATTGTAATTGCAGACCAGAATATAAAGATGAAGTATGACAAAGGTTTAGAAACATATTTTCCAAAGAATGAAGTTCTTGGAGCTTCATTATCCCGTTTTTCAATTTCATTTTTTGCCATATTAGTACTCCTCATCTGATCCGAGTTTTTTACCAACCCAGTTACTAAACATAATTAACAAAATACTGATTAATACAACAATATTTGAAATTGTAGCACCATATGCATAACGCATTGGATCTTTAGCAGTATTAAATGCTATACGATACATGTAAATTGGCAATACTTCAGAGTTAATACGAGCCTTACCTTCTGGAGCAAGAGCGAAGATTAACGAGAAGCCTTTCAACGAACCTGCAATAGCAAGAATACAAGAAGTAAGAATTGAACCAGCCAATAATGGAATAGTTATTTTGAAGAAGATCTGTACTTCAGAAGCACCATCAATCTTAGCAGCTTCAAACATACTTTCATTAATTTTCTGTAAGTTTGCAAGGAAGATAATCATATAGAAACCTGTGTACATCCAAATAAGTGCAATACCAATTGGAATCATACATTTGTTAGGATCCATCATAAGATTAAACTGTGCTTCTGGATTACCAGAAAGTTTCTGCATAATTGTTGCTACAGGACCGTCTACCATAAAGAGCATACGCCACATAATACCAATTACGATTGTAGAAAGGAACTGTGGAAGGAATACCATAGACTGGAAGAAGCCAGCACATTTAACCTGCTTTCTGTACAAAATGAAAGCTAAAATAAAACCAATAGGAATCTGGCCAAATACAGATACAGCAACAACAATCATGTTGTTTTTGAATGCATGCCAGAATTCTGGAATATTATTGGTCTGTGGATTCATGGTGATTACTTTTAAGTAGTTTGCCAATCCTTTGAATTCAATTGCACCCTGAGAGTTTGGATTATAGTTTGTCAAACTTAAGAATACAGAATAACAAATTGGATAAGCAATAACGAAAAGATAAATCAAAAGTCCAGGAGCAACAAAACCAATAAATGTAAGCAAATCGCGTTTATCAGATTTTTTCACGTTAGTTACCTATTTAATATATTTAGAACAAAAATATTCTATTTTAATTTAGAACATTTCCGATTATTTTCAAATTTCAGTAAAAAAATGAGGGGTATTCTTTATAAAATCTCTTTTATGAAAAATACCCCTCTTATCAAGAATTAGTAATTATCTAACCTAAAAATTAGAATTACTGAGCATCAAATGCTTTCTGAACATTAGCTGCGAGAGTAGCTGCATCAATGTTTCCAGCTACGATATCCTGCATACCAGCGTTCAATGTATCGTTTGCTACACCTGTAAGGTAAGAGTCGATTACATAACAAGATGGGTAAGCACCAAGAGTTGCTTTTTCAGCGATACATGGATCCATTCCTTCTGGAAGTTTGAAGTTCTTTAAGATAGGAGCTGAGATACCACCATCACGGAGTCTCTGGATTGTTTCTTCTTCGCTGTAGTAGTAAGCGATGAATTTTTTAGCAGCTTCGAGAACTGCTGGATCTTCTGTACCTTTCTTTGTGATACCATAACCAACCTGCCAAGCACCAGCCAAAGAACCAGCACAAGCTGTTTCACCTGGAACTTCTGGGATAGTTGTAAGTTTTACTGTCTTAGAAAGAGCACCGAGGTTAGCTTCACCAAATGCCCACTGTCCGTCAATGTACATAAGGTATTTACCGTTTACGAAGTTTGACATACCAGTACCGTTGTCTGTGTTTACAGAATCAGGATCAAGAACACCGTCTTTTACCCACTGTGAAAGAACATCAAGAGCAGCTACGAAACCAGCGTCTGTGAATTTAACCTGTTTGTTTACAGCTTTTTCAATCCATTTTGTATCACCAGTTGTACGTGGGATAATACCTGACATTACACAAGAACCCCATACCCAACCGTCAGCACCGTGTGTTGACATTAATTTGATACCGTTTGCTTTACAAAGTTTTGCCAATTCTTTCATATCTGCATATGATTCTGGCATTTTTCCACCGATTTTTTCCAAGAGTTCTGTGTTTACAGCAACAACAGTACAGTAGTTAGATCCACCGAGTGGTAAGTAAGGTTTAACACCAGTTCCGAAGAAGTCTGGGATTAAGTTAGCATCAATATTTGATGGGAAGTAAGGATTGTTATCAACCTGCTGATTAGCTTCCTGCCATTCAGCACCCCAACGTGAGTCAGCACCCATGTAAGCTACATCAGGTACATCGCCAGCTGCAAGACGAGCTACAGCTTTCTGGTGATATGCTTCATCATAAAGAAGTTCGTAATCGATTGTGATATCTGGGTTTTCAGCCATGAATTCATCAACGATACGTTTGAATGTCTGACCTTCAGAGTTAGAGTTATCACCATAACCCATAACTTTTAATGTTACACCTTTAGAAGCCTTAGCTCCACCACAAGATGCCATAAGTGCTACCATTGCTACTGCAAGAGCACCTTTAAGAACTTTGTTAAAAAGTTTCATAAATACTTTTCCTCCTAAATATTTATATAATATTTATGACCAATATTATCGGGAGTTTCTCCGATTGGGGAAATACTCCGATAGTTAGTTGATTTTTTCAACTAACTATCTAAAGTTTAACACACACATTTCTATCTGTAAAGTTTTTTATTTTAAAAAAGTGAATTTTTTTATGAAAAATGGAAATTTAGCTGAAAAAACAGCTTTTAGAGAAGATCCAGAATGCTAACAGAGGTTTTTAACGCTTCTGATTCAACTGGTTTAGAGAAAACTTTTGTAAGGAACATGGCTGCAGCCCCATGAGCTACTGCATATTCACCAAAAGAGGCCATTTTTACAACAATTTTTCTTTCGTTTTTATATGACCACTGAATTTTAATACGTTCATTAATATAGTTTTCGAGAATAGAAATGTATTCTCGACTAATACCACCAATGCAGACTGTTGTAAGATTAAGGGTATTTACAAGAAAAGCAATATGCTGCGCCAATTCATAAAAAACATAATGAAGTTCTTCACTGTCAGAAATTACATCTGAAAGTTTTTCTTCACCTGCATAGAACTGACCTTCATTTCCTTCTTCCCACAGCATACTTCTAAATTCCCCGGCACTATCATCCGGACCTTTTAAAAGCTGGGAATTAAGAACTATTCCCAAACCTACAGCAAGATTCTTTTTGGAATTAGCAACAGGAGTATAAGCACGATATTCAGTAAGAACGAAAATCATATTTGTAACATCTATATTGCTGCGTCCCTGCATACCGTTAATAATTTCACTATAACAACAGCAGCGGGCATCGTTTTCTATTAAAACAGGAAGATCTGTTACATTAGAAAGTATTTCATTAATATAGACAGGCTTTTCTATCATTAATGGCAGGGAATATGTAATTTCGCCTTTTGTAGAATTAAGAAGAGCTGGCAACCCTAAACCAATGCCTATGAGCTGAAGATTTTCTTCTTCTGCTTTTTTTTCAAGGGTTTTACATGCTTTTGCAAAAAGGTTTCCTATTTTTTGTTCACCATTATAATCATAAGTGATTTCTTCGTTATTATAATAAATCATCTGGCCCTGCAGATTCATTAAACAATAAACAACACCTTCTGGGTTTACTTCTATTCCACCAACACAGGCATAATCAGCTGTAATTTCAAGATAAACAGGGCGTCTTCCGCCAAGAGGACCAGAAGTTCCCTGTGCCGATTCTGTTAAAATGCCAATTTCTTTTAATTCTGTTACTAATTTTGTTACGGTAGATTTATCCCAGCCTAATATATTTGCAATTTCAACACGACTGATTCTTTTTTTACTCCAAATCAAACGTAAGACTTTTAATGTTTTTTCTTCTGCAAATAAATTCTGAGATTTCATAATTAAATAGAATAACTCCAAATTCCTATTGGAGCAATAAAAAAAGGATGGTTTCCCATCCTTTTTTACACATTCCTTATTTTCTTAAAATTTAGAACATTGTAGCAATTTTTTCTGCATATTTTTCAGAAATCTTGTAGCGCATCATTTCCTGTTTTGCAGAAAGTTCTACACCAACCTGGAAGCTGTTTGGAATTAAAACAAACTTGTTGATTCTTTCACACATACGGAAACCATTTGCCTGTGAAATAAGTCTTGCAATTTCAGAAACAAACAGATTCTGAATTTCTGAAGTTTCAAGCAATGCTTCGTAATCTGTAACAGCAATTTTGTTATCTTCTGCATATTTAAGAACAGCTTCTTTATTTGGAACAATAAGACATCCCAAATATCTTTGATCCTGTCCTACAACCATAGAAGATTCTACATAATCACTACCTGCAAGACCTGCTTCCAGCATAGAAGGTTCAATATTTTCACCACCCAGCAATACGATTGTATCTTTTGCACGACCAGTAATTTTAAGTTCATTATCAAAAGTTCTAATACCAAGGTCACCAGTATTGAACCAGCCATCTTTGTTAACTGCAGCTTCTGTTAAATCTGGACGTTTGTAGTAACCTTTCATTACCTGACGACCACGAACCCAGATTAAACCTTTCTGTCCTGGTGGAAGTGGAGATTCATCTGTAACAACACCATGTTCTTCTTTTACAATTTTTACTTCGAATGTAGGGAAAATAGCACCTACACAACCTGGACGAGGTTCTTTGTAATAACGGAAAGAAATAACTGGAGCTGTTTCCGAAAGACCGTATCCTTCCAAAAGATTCAAACCAACTGAACGGTAGAAATCTTCATTTTCTTTCTGTAAAGCGCCGCCACCTGAAATAGCAATAGCCAGTCGACCACCAAACTTTTCACGGAGCTTGCTGAATACAAGAATGTCTCCAAGTTTATGTAATGGCCATAAAAGAATCATTGGGATAATACCGCAGATACAATCCAATACCTTATTGCGTTTTTTAATACGACAAACATGTCCAAGAACTTTGTCCTTGTTGTCTGCATAATGTTTTCCAACCCAAAGGAAGAATTTGAAAAGTTTAAGGGTAATACCACCCTTTTTCTCCATTGCTTTTCTAACACCCTTTGCCAGCTGTTCCCAAAGACGAGGTACACCACACATCCACTGTGGTTTAATAACAGCCATATCTGCCAGCATAATTGCACCAATTGGTTTTGAATAAGCAAGACCATTGCTAAAGTAAATTGCAACATACTGAATAAGGCGTTCGAATACGTGCCAAACAGGAAGAACTGAAAGCCAGAATTCACCTGGTTTTGCAGGAAGGAAAGTATCAATACAAGAAAGTTGTGAAATGTAGTTGTCATGAGTAAGCATTACACCTTTTGGAGTACCTGTTGTACCAGATGTAAAGATCATTGTAGCTACTTCTTCTGGTTCTGTTTTAGCCATTTCAGCTTCAATTTCTGCTTTTAATGCATCTTTATTAGCTTCAACAAGTTTTTTACCTTCTTCTACCAGGTCATTAAAGTTAATAATTTTAATGCTTGTTTTAGCTGCAAGTTCACTTTCATTAAAAGCTTCAAAAATAACAGCAGTTTTTAATAAAGGAACTTCTTCCTGCTTTTCCAAAACTTTATTAAGCTGTTTTACATTTTCAAAAAAGCCAACTTCACAGTCTGCAAAAGAAATAATAAATCTTATTTCATTACCAAGGGAATCACAACCACGAGGAACGTCTGCTGCACCAAGGGAAAGTAAAGATAAGTCTGTCCAAAGCCACTCTGCACGGTTATCTGAAATAAGAGCAACATTTGAACCACGATGAATACCAATAGTTCTCATTGCTACTGCAAGGTTAATAACAGTGTCATAAACCTGTTTATAAGTGTAATACTGGAATACACCTTCTTTGTTCTTTGCTGCCTGAAGATTTACATCAGGATTTTTTTCCACTTTCTCTTTAAATAAAAGAGCAACATTCTTTGGAATATTAGGGTTAAAAGGGAACTTAGCCATTTTATTCTCCATATCTCATAATTTTTTAAAATTATAAAAATTTTAATGATTCAATGTCAGAATAACACCAAATGGCTAAATTCACAATAAAAATACTTTTTAGTCGTTTATAACTGTTAATGTCTAATTATTTTTTGCTTTTCTTCTTAAAATCTGGAAAACACAAGCAGCAGCAATAATCACAAGACCAATAATATCAGTTTTGCTTTCTGGAATTACACAGAGAATACCACCAGCTGCAAAAATAAGGCGTTCAATTATATCAAAACTAACAACCAAAGCTTTATTTTTTCCGCTTCCATAGAACATTCCAGTGTTTCCAAAACCGTAGCCTTCCAAAGCAACGCTTATACCAAACATACCAATAATTGCAGTAAGAGCAATATAAATTACAGTTCCGGCAGAAGCATTAATCATAAGCATCTGTGGGTTGTAAACAAACATGTATGGAATAATAAAAGCACCAATAGCAAGCTTTGTTGCATTTACAGCAGTTTTCATTGGCTTGGCTTTTGCAATGGCGGCACCGGCTATAGCTGCAAGAGCAACAGGAGGTGTAACATCGGCAATAATACCAAAATAGAAGGCAAACATATGAGCTGGAAGTTTCATAACATTTTCAACTTCTGCACCTGCACCATAAAGACAAGTGATAATAGCACCTGCTGTAATAGTAGAAGTAATAAGGTAGTTTGCAGTTGTTGGAGCACCCATACCAAGTACAATAGAAGCAAGCATTGTAAGTACAAGAGTAAGGAAAAGTTTTCCATGTGCAAGTGCTACAAGTCCAGCTCCCAATTTAAGACCAACACCTGTAAGAGTAACAATACCAATTACAATACCAGCCATACCACAGGCAATTGCTACAGAAATAATATTTCTTGCAGCAGAACACATAACTTCTACAATGTCTTTTCCACCAAAAGTTGGACGATTACCTTTTGCTAAATCAACACAAGAAACACAGATTCCAATAATAATACAAGAAAGGATTCCCATTAAAGCAGAGAATACAGCAGTTTTTCCAATACAAAGGAAAACAATAATTACTATTAAAGGAATAATCATATAACCTTTACGAAGGAACAGTGGAAGGAATTTTGGAAGCTGATCCTTTGGAAGACCTTTAAGACCAAGTTTTTTTGCTTCCAGATGTACTGTAATAAAAATACCTGTAAAGTAAAGAATTGCAGGAACAATAGCAGCTTTAACAATTGTAATATAATTTACTCCAAGAGATTCTGCCATTAAGAAAGCAGCAGCACCCATAATAGGAGGCATAAGCTGACCACCAGTAGAGGCAGAAGCTTCTACCGCACCGGCAAACTCACCTTTGTATCCAAGTTTTTTCATCATAGGAATTGTGAAAGAACCAGAACCTACAGTATTTGAAACAGATGAACCAGAAACAGTACCAAGCAAAGCAGAAGAAAGAACAGCTACTTTAGCAGGACCACCAGAAGCTCCACCGGCAATTGCATTACACATATCAATAAAGAACTGACCAATACCTGTTTTTTCAAGCAAAGCACCAAAAAGAATGAACAGGAAGATAAAGGTTGAACAAGCTCCCATTGGTACACCCATAACCCCTTCTGTATTATAGAAAAGATGGCATACTACACGCTGCAGTGTATAACCTCTGTGGTGCAAAAATCCTGGAAGATATTTTCCAACAAATGCATAAATTACAAACACACCTGCAATAATCATAATTGGGAGACCAACAATGCGGCGGCAACTTTCGAAAAGAATTAAAATACCTATAATACCAATAATTACATCAACCATATTGTTATTACCAACACGGTTTACAAGAGTATTTGTTGCACCATGAGCATACATCTGAAAGTTGATTACGATGTATAACCAGCAGCCAGCACCTACTAAACCAAGAAGTACATCGTACCAAGGCAATGTGTCTTTAGGTAATTTTTTAGATGCAGGGAATAATAAAAAGGCCAGGAACTGAACAAAAGCAAGATGAGAAGCTCTTAAAACCTGAGCTGTTACATGACCAGAAAGAGTTGCATATAACTGAAAAATTACGAAAACAATTGAAACAAGAACTGTAATATACTGTCTCCAGCATTTATGTTCTCGATAGGCCTGTTCTCTGTCTAAATCTTTCATAAGATTTTTCATTTCTTCTTCATTAGTTGTAGGAAGAATGTTTTCCACAGCACCAGAAGATGGCTGAACTTCCTGATCTTCGATTTCTTTGTTTTTGTCCATCGGGACCTCCTTTTTTTTAAGAATTATTTTCTATATATATATATATATTTAAATATTTTAGTTTGAATATTTTAATTATACAAATCTTTAAAAAAATTAATACCCTTTTATGCCATGCCTTTGTAATTCTATAAAATTTACTTTTTTATATTCAAAAATAAGGCTGGTTTGTGGCGCAAAATATCTGGTAAACGGAATTTCTACTGCAGGTTCACCAATTATTTTTTCACTATAGTATTCCGGTGAAAAAGTATGATTAGCAATTACTCCAACCGCCATAACAAGTTTTGGAACCAGTCTGTTTATATTATTCATGATATATCCGTTTTCCAGCACTTCAAAATCTGCACCTTCAGTTTCTTCCAGTTCCGGCATTCCAGCCCCGTAAGAAACAAAATGAGATGAAGTTAAAAGAAGCCCACCTGTAGCCTTGTGGAATTTATAATAATCATGAACCCGGCCTTTATTAACAGAATGAGTATAGGAAATACAAAAACCTTCGTTATAAGCCTGAGTTGAATATACCCTCTGTGCCGGATTTTTTCTGTTGCTGATTGATAAAACATTTATTCGTGGAAAAAAAATTACATATGAAATCACAATCAAAAAAATAATAATAATTGCATATGTAATTTTTCTTTTCATAAAATGCCTGTATCTTTTTTTATAATGAACTGTTCAGCTTAAAAATCGAGTCCGGTAATCTTAGAAAAAGAAAACCGGCCTCGAATCTAAACTACAATTTATTTCATTAAACCAATTTCTTTGTAGTATTTAACTGCACCTGGGTGGAATGGAACAGAAACACCTGTTACTGCAGATGCTGCTGAAACTTCTTTACCCTTTGCATGAGCATTTCCAAGTTCCTGGAGATTTTCAAATAAAGCTTTTGTCATTTCGTAAACTGTATCTTCATCAAGAGAAGCACTTACAGCCAAAGTAGCTTTAATAGCCAAAGCAGGAGTATCTTCATCTGTACCTTTGTAAGTACCACCTGGAATTGTTGTTGCTGTGTAATAACTGTATTTATTGATTACTGCATTAGCTTCGTTACCAGTTACTGGAATAAGAACAAGACCTGTTGTAAAAGCAAGTTCCTGTAAAGCTGCATTTGGAACACCAGCTGTAATGAAACAACCGTCCAATGTACCGTTCTGAATACCTTCTGCAGATTCTTTGAATGAAAGGTTAGATTTTTTAATGTCTTCGAATGTAAGACCATAACCTTCCAAAATCTGTTTAGCATTAAATTCTACACCAGAACCAGCATCACCAACAGAAATGCGTTTTCCTTTAAAATCTGCAACAGATTTAATTCCGCTGTCTTTAGAAACTGCAATCTGAATTACTTCTGGATAAAGAGTACCGATTGTTGCAAGGTTTGTAAGTTTTTCACCAGCAAACATATCTGTTCCGTTGTATGCATAATCCATAACATCGTTCTGAACTGTAGCAAATTCAGCTTCACCTTTATTAATAAGACGAAGGTTTTCTGCTGAAGCACCTGTAGCCTGTGCTGTAACGTTCATATTGTCGATTTTTGTGTTCCAGATGTTAGCAATAGCTCCACCGAATGGATAGTAAGTACCACCTGTACCACCAGTTGCAAGGATATAATCCTTGTTAGCATTAGCTTTAGAACAGCCTGCTAAAAGAACTGCAGCAAATAAAATTGAAGCTGCAATTGAAAGTGATTTTTTCATAAATTCCTCCAAATTAAGTGTTTTTTCTTGAATCTATTCTACTATATAAATGGACCCCTATTCAATGTAACTTTCCACAAATTTTGTTATATAAAATATGGTAGAAATTAAAGTCGGTTTTGTGATAAAATCATACTATTATGGATTTATTGAAAAAGCTTGATGAATGTGAAAATCGCTTTAAAGAAGTTAGCGACCTTGTAATGGACCCTAATCTTGTAAAAGATGCAAAAAAATACAAAGACACAATGCGTGAACACGGATATCTTTCCGAACTTTGTGAATTAAGTGCACAATACAAAAAAGTTCTCCAGGGAATTCAAGATGCCAAAGAAATGATTACTGCAGAAGATGATGCAGAAATGAAAGAAATGGCTCGTGAAGAATTAAAAGAACTGGAAGAACAGCAGCCAAAACTTGAAGAACAGATTAAACTTAAACTTGTTCCTCCAGATCCACTTGATGAAAAGAACATTATTCTGGAAATCCGTTCAGCAGCCGGTGGAGATGAAGCTTCTTTATTTGTTCGTGACCTTTGGGAAATGTATATCCATCTTGCAGAACGCAAGGGCTGGAAAACAGAAACAATGGAAGCTCAGGAAACAGAAGTTGGTGGCTTTAATAAAATTGTAACAAACATTTCTGGTAAATTCGTATATGGTACTTTAAGATGGGAATCTGGTGTACATCGTGTACAGCGTGTTCCACAGACAGAAAGCCAGGGACGATTACAGACTTCTACAGCTACAGTTGCTGTATTGCCAGAAGCAGAAGAAACAGATATTCAGATTAATATGAACGATGTACGCGTTGATGTAATGCGTGCCGGCGGTCCTGGTGGACAGTGTGTAAATACAACAGACTCTGCCGTTCGTTTAACACATATTCCAACTGGTCTTGTTGTAATTCAGCAGGATGAAAAATCTCAGATTAAAAATAAAGAAAAGGCCTTCCGTGTACTTCGTGCCCGCTTGTTCGATTTGGAAGAATCTAAAAAACAGGCAGAACGTGCAGCAGCCCGCTCAAGTATGGTTGGTTCAGGTGCCCGCTCTGAAAAAATCCGTACATATAACTTCCCACAGGATCGTGTAACAGACCACCGTATTAACTACAGTGCTCACAACTTACCAGGATTCATGATGGGTAACATGGACGATATGCTTGATGCTTTAAACGTTTACGCAAAAGAAGA
>JAKSTH010000025.1 GCA_024402655.1 Treponema sp.
TATCGGGGGCATTTTCCCCTCCCACCCATGCTCCCGATTGCCTGATGGGCATGGCACGGTTTAGACCGTGCCTTTTTTTTTGTCCAAAATCCACACTTGAGTTACTTTTCCAAAAAGAGTATAATAGAATATTATGAGAAAAATTAAAATTTCGGGCATAATCCAGATTTGTATTCTCGCTTTAGGTGCTGTTATTTTTGGTGCCAGTCTGGGTTTCCTTTTATCAGAAACAACAAACATTCAAAATACAGAATATTTTACAGAATTTAATTCGGCACTTGGTACCCGCATTCTGGATATTAACGGTGAAATTATTACAGAATTCACTTCTGATGAAAAACGTGACATTATTGAATTCCAGGACTTGCCACAGAATCTTGTTGATGCACTCATTACTCGTGAAGACCGTGTTTTCTTTTCTCATAACGGTTATACCTTTAAAGCAATTATGCGTGCTGTAGTTGGTAAATTACTTCACAAAGATTTAGGTGGTGGTTCAACTCTTACACAGCAGATTGCCGGTACACTTTACTGTGACCGCCGCGACATGTCTGTTGGTCGTAAAATCAGAGAATTGTGGTGGGCTATTCAAATGGAACGCCGCTACACAAAACCAGAAATTCTTGAAACCTATTTGAATAAAATCTACTTTGGTGGTGGTACTTATGGTGTAAGTGCTGCTTCTAAATACTACTTTGGTCATGATTCATCTGAAATTTCAACTGCAGAAGCTTGTATTCTTGTAATTCAGCTTTCTAACCCAGCTTTCTATAATCCTTTTGATCATCCTGACAGAGCAATGAATATGCAAACTGTTGTTCTTAATGCCATGGTTGATTCAGGCTATATTACTCGCCAGGCAGCAGATGAATCTTTTGATAATTACTGGTCTTCTTTTGACTATACTCGTACGTCTCAGTCTGCATATTATTTGCGTGATGATAAAGCACCTTGGTTCAGTGAATATGTTCGCCGTGAATTAAACAGCATGATTTACGGTTCAGATGATATTAACTCAAGTGGTTTTACTGTTAACACAACTGTAAATCTTGCACATCAGCAGGTTGCAGAAGAAGTTATGACTAAATGGATTGCAGAAGGTAACCGCCGCTATAAGATTGAACATAACTCTAAAGCAAATCAGGCATATTCAACATACATTCCAATGGCAGAACTTGTTGCTGGTCTTTTTGGTATTCCAGGTTTGAATCTTGGTAGACAGAGAAGTTATAACAAAGCCTGTTCAAATTATGTTTCTCAGGTTAACCCTGTTGTAGATTTAATTGCCATGCTTGGTGGTTGTGATATTACAAAACAAACTGTTTCTAACCGTGGTACAGAGCTTCTTAAGGAACAGGAAGAAAGAACTACAATTGAAGGTACAATGGTTTCTATTGAAAATGAAACTGGTTATATTAATGCCCTTGTTGGTGGTAGTAAATATGATTCAGAAAACCAGTTCATTCGTGCCGTACAGTCAACTTTACAGCCAGGTTCTACATTCAAACCTTTGTATTATTCTGCCGCAATTGACAGTAAAAAGTTTACACCTACAACTATGATTTCAGATACACCGGTTGTATTTAAAACTGCCGATGGTAAAGATTATATTCCTTTGAACTTCCGCGGTGAATGGATGGGTAACGTTTGTGTTTATTATGCTCTTATTCATTCTATGAACGTTCCTTCTATTAAGATTCTTGATGGAATTGGATTTGACGCTGCAATTAATAGAGCAATCGATCTTCTTGGTATTCCAGAAGATGAAGTTGCAAACCGAGGTTTTACACCTGGTTATCCTATTGGTCTTGGTGTATGTTCTGTTAAACCTATTGAACTTGCCCGTGCATTTGCAGTATTTGCTAACGGTGGTAAAGAAGTTACTCCTATTGCCATTAGAAATGTTCAGGACAGAAATGGTGAAACTTTCTTGAATCCTGAAAAAGATATTAAAGATGAACAGGCTGCTAAAGGAGACAGAGTACAAGTTATTTCTCCACAGACAGCTTTTGTTATGACAAAAATGCTTGAACAGACTGTACACGGTGGTGGTACTCTTGCTGCTCAGGATAAACGTCTTGATTATGTAACTCCTTCTGGAACAAAATATAGAATTCCTTCTGCTGGTAAAACTGGTACAACACAGAACTGGGCAGATGCATGGACTGTTGGTTTCAGCCCTTATTACACAGCTGCTTTCTGGTTCGGTTTTGACAAACGTGGTCAGTCACTTGGTTTGAATATTACTGGTGCAACTTTGGCCGGTCCTGCATGGGGTGAATACTTTAGTCAGATTCATGCAGATTTACCTTCAAAAGAATGGAAACAGCCAACAGAAGGTATAGTTCAAATGACAGTTTGTTCTGTTAGTGGTGATTTAATTACAAAGAACTGTAATGAAGGTCGTACAACCCAGTGGTTCTTACAAGGAACACAACCTTCACAGGCATGTAAGATTCATAATAATCAGGATGTTGAAAATATCCTTTATGAACGTCTTGAAAAAGAAAATCTTATGTCTGGTATGACTTGGGAAATTGAAATTGATGATGACCTATTTGATATAAATAAGATTCTTTCTCAGCTTGAAGAGGATGATGATCCATTCAAGAAAGAAGAAATTGCAGAAGAAGAAGATTTACTTGAATAGTAAGGGGAGACTTTGTTAATACAGATTAGTGATATTAAAATTAAGAAAAGAGTTCGCAAAGATTTAGGCAATCTTGATGATTTAAAAGACAGCCTTAGAACTTATGGTCTTTTGAATCCTATTACCATTAATCACCGTTATGAGCTTATTGCTGGTGAAAGACGCCTTCAGGCTGCAAAAGCAATTGGCTGGACTTCTATAAATGCAAACATTGTTGATAATTTATCTGAAGTAGATGAACTTGAAATGGAAATTGAAGAAAATAACCAGCGCAAGGAATTTACAGAAGCAGAATTACTTGAAGGCTATAAAAGACTTGAAAAGTTAAGAAATCCTGGCATATTCTACAGAATTTATCTTTTCTTCAAACATTTATTTCAAAAACTTGCAGACTGGATTACTGGTCGCGACAAGAAAGCTGTTTCGAAAAAGCATTAATAAAAACTTCTCCCTGCTCTTTAAGCATCCAGGGAGCGTTTATTACTAACATTCCACTTCCGTATAAACGGGGTGGATTTTTTTTGTCTTCTGCACTATTTCGGTATTCTTCCAGGCTTACTTCTTTATGGGAATCTTTTTCATTTACAAGTAACTGTAGATTTTCAATTTCGATATTAGGATTATTCTTTTTACAGCCATTAATAATTGTTTCAATCATAGTATCTATTTCATTGCTTCTGTGATTTAGTAAAGGATACCACAGCATAATAATACCGTTGTTCCATTTTTTATTAACTGAAACAATTGTTCTGGCTGCATCTTCATAATCACTTATAGTTTCATAACTTGGGTCAATTAATACTGCTCCCCTTTTTGTTTTAGGTGGAGTTAAAGCATTTATCATTTCCCAACCACTGCGGTTATGAACCTGAACAGAACAGGAATTTTTATTTTTTAAATTATTAATATTTTCTTTTAAGTTTTGAAATTCCTGGGGATGCAATTCACTTAAGATTAAAGTGTCTTGTGTTCTAAGATTGTCCAGTTCAATTACAGGGCTTCCAGGATATTTTTTATTTTCAACATATTTGCTTACATAATCAAAATACAATTTTGCTTCTTGTGGAATAGAAAGAGACATAACAGAAAGAATTCCTTTTTCTGCTTCTCCTGTTTTTAGAGAACGGTTATCCAGTAAATCGTACAAACCGCTGCCACTGTGAGTGTCAAAAAATGTGTAAGGTTTTTCTTTTTTGTTTAACGACTGCAGAACAAACATAAGTACATAATGTTTTAAAATATCTGCATGGTTTCCTGCATGAAATATGTGTTGATATGAAAGCATAAAAAGATTGTAGCACAAATAAACAGGTTTTTGAATATTCCTGTTTATTTGTGCTTTTTATTAATTAAAAATAAGTCCCTGCAAATCTGCAGTTACAGTAACTGTAGAACCTTCCAGAATCTTTCCAGAAAGCAGTTCCTTTGCCAGTGGATTTTCCAGATAAGACTGCACAGCCCGTTTTACAGGACGAGCGCCCATAGCAGGTTCATATCCTTTTTCACTAAGGAATGAAATAGCACTCTGCTGAAAATCCAGTTTAATGCGCTTATCTTTTACACGGGAAGCAACTCTTTCCAGCTGAAGTTTTACAATTTCTTCTATACATTCTTTTCCAAGTTCCTGGAACATTACAGTTTCGTCGATTCGGTTTAAGAATTCTGGTCGGAATGTCTGACGCAATAAAAGTTTTATTTTTTCTTTTACCCCTTCACCAGTGCCTTCTTCCAAAATTAAATCGCTTCCAAGATTACTTGTCATAATAATGATTGTGTTTTTAAAGTCTACAACTCTACCCTGTCCGTCTGTAAGTCGTCCATCATCTAACACCTGAAGCAACACATTAAATACATCTGGATGAGCTTTTTCAACTTCATCAAAAAGAATAACTGAATATGGTTTTCGTCTTACTGCTTCTGTAAGCTGTCCACCTTCATCATAACCAACGTATCCTGGTGGCGCTCCAATAAGTCTTGTAACACTAAACTTTTCCATGTATTCACTCATATCTATACGAGTAAGAGCCTTTTCATCATTAAATAAGAAATCTGCCAGTGTTTTTGCCAGCTCAGTTTTACCAACCCCAGTAGGGCCTATGAACAGGAAACTTCCTAAAGGTTTGTTTGGATCATTCAATCCACTACGATTTCTTCTAATGGCGTCTGAAACAACCTGTACTGCATCATTTTGACCTTTTACTCTTTTATGAAGTACATTTTCCAGTTCCAGATATTTTTGTTTTTCACCAGACAGCATTTTACTAACTGGAATACCACTCCAGGAAGAAACAACTTTTGCAATATCTTCTTCTGTTACAGACTGTCTGAGTAAACTGTCTTTGCCAGATTCTGTTTTATTTTTTTCGTTCTGAATTGCTTCTTCCAGTTCTTTTTGGAGATTAGGAATTATGCTGTATTTATATTCAGCTGCTTTTTCAAGATTTCCTTCACGACCATATTTTTCTTCTTCGAACTTAGCCTGTTCCAGTTTTTCTTTTAATTCACGGCTCTTGTCTATGGAAGCTTTTTCATTCTGCCACTGCAGTTTCATGGCGTCTCTTTTTCCAGAAATTTCAGCCAGTTCTTTCTCCAGTTTTTCCAGACGTTCTTTAGAAGCCTGATCATCTTCTTTGCTTAATGACTGTTTTTCAATCTGAAGCTGTAAAATCTTTCTTTCTACCTGATCTAATTCTGTTGGTTCGCTTTCTATTTCCATTTTTAAACGGCTGGCTGCTTCATCAACTAAATCAATTGCTTTATCTGGCAGAAAACGAGTTGTAATATATCTGTTAGAAAGATTTGCTGCTGCTACAAGAGCTTCATCTTCAATGGTAACACCGTGATGAATTTCATACTTGTCTCTAAGTCCACGAAGAATTGCAATTGTATCTTCTACAGTTGGTTCTGCACATAATACCTGCTGAAAACGTCTTTCTAATGCAGCATCTTTTTCTATATATTTTCTGTACTCATCTAAAGTAGTAGCACCAATTGCACGCAATTCTCCACGAGCAAGGACAGGTTTAAGAAGATTGCTGGCATCCATACTGCCTTCAGAAGCACCAGCGCCTACTAAAGTATGGAGTTCGTCAATAAACAAAATTATCTGCCCTTCAGATTTTTGTACTTCTGTAATAAGTGCTTTTAATCTTTCTTCAAATTCTCCACGGAATTTTGCACCTGCAACAAGGCTTCCTAAGTCTAAAGCTAAAAGCCGTTTATTTTTAAGACTTTCTGGTACATCATTGCTGGCAATACGACGGGCAAGGCCTTCTACAATTGCAGTTTTACCAACTCCTGGCTCCCCTATAATAACAGGATTATTTTTTGTTCTGCGGCATAAAACCTGCATAACCCTTCTTATTTCTTCATCACGCCCAATAACAGGGTCAATTTTGTCCTGACGAGCAAGAGCAGTTAAATCACGGCAATATTTTTCCAAAGTGCGGGACTTGCTTTCCGGGTCCTGAGAATCTACTGTCTGATTTCCCCTTACAGATTTTAATGCTTCTATAATTGCTTCGTGAGAAATACCATAACGATTTAACAACTCTGAAACACTATTTTGAACAACGCTCATTGCAAGAAGCAAATGTTCTGTTGATAAAAACTGGTCCCGTAATTTTGCCATTTCATTTTCAGCTTTTGCCAGAACCTTTTGTGCCTCCGAAGAAAGATAAACCTGAGCTGCCCCAGAAACTTTTGGATACGAAGATATAATATTTTTTACTGCTTTAAGTAACTCGGCTGCTGGAACTCCAATTCGTTCTACAACTGGAGGAATAAGTCCGTCTTCCTGCTCTAAAAGTGCCTGCAGTAAATGTGCGGTTCCTATTTCTGAATTATCATTTTTGTTAGCAATAGAAGAAGCTTCTTGAATTGCCCCTTGTGTTTTAATTGTAAAATTTTCGTAATTCACTTTATGCCTCCAAAAATATTCTTATTTATGTTGAATTTAGTTAAAAAAGAGTGAATCGGCAATAAAAAAAGCTGCCACATGGACAGCTTTCTAAAACAAAAAAGGTTTATATTAATTAAAGTTCAGCATCTTCGGTATGACCAAACTCACAAATTACATTGGTAATTCTTGCAAATTCAATCTGCTCAAGATCATTTTTTATCTTTTTGTAAAGTTTAAGTTCACCAATTCCAGTAGAAGTTTGAACCATATTCAATACTTTACGCTTTCCTTCTGGAAGTTCCAGGATTCTATTGTACAAATCTTTTTCTTTACAATAAATATCAATATCAATAACCCAGATTTTGCTGTTCAAACTTACAGACCAGTGAAGCCTTTTATCTTCATCTTCATCTAATTCTGGAGCTTCAACACAATACCAAACGGTCTGCTCTGAACGTTTTAAGTCATCTGCGCAAAACTTAATTTCAGTTCCTTCAAAATCACCCAGGAATGAAATCTGTTCACCAAATGCACCATGAATTGCAAAGCAGGAATTAAATAATGTACTGCCAGAAATAAGACTTGTAAGATTTGAAGAAGACAAGTGGAACCAGGTTTCGTTAAAACTTTTGCCCCAGAATCTTTCAATATAACCAGAAGATTTTTTTGGTTCTACTTCATATTCAACGCCATCAAAACTTAAAGCCCCAGAAAAATATGCATGCATACCTATTGGGAACCATTTGTCTGTTTTATCTTCATAACCTTCTGTTGACTCTTTTATGATGTCATATTTCAAGTTCCAGCTGGCAATACCCTGATCACATAAATATTCAGGATGCTTCTGATGATCTTCATTTGAAATAGAAATTTTACCAATAAGTTCATTATCAGAAATTTTTGAATTTCCAGAAATAATTTCAAAAGGTTTTGTATTGAATTTTATATTTTTTACAGGAATATACTCACAAAGATGTTTTGGAGAAGAGTCTAATTTACCAATTCTAAGAGCCACATATGATGGAGTTACCAGTTTTTCAGATTCCAAAGACAAAGCACTTGAAGTACCTGCCAAAGCATATTGTAAATCGTCTTCACTGATTTTTACTCTTGGTTTATAACCTAAAATTGGTTCTGCTGGCGAATGCCATGGATTAAGCATTTCTAATTCAATAAAGAAAATGCTTTCAACACCAGAATATCGTGATTTTGCATTAAAAAAGAAACGCCAGTAATTGATTCCGACTTTTTTATGAGCACCATTAAGTCCGAATCTACTATTTTTTAAGCCTTTTTTTGAAACAGCCATTTCTTACCACCTTATAATTCCCTAAAATGAATATCGGCATTTTAAGAACAAAGGTTAGTAAAAAATAACATAATTTTAGTCAAAAAGTTTATTTATAGATTTGTCCAGTTCACTTTTTTCTTTAGGGAAATTTTCGTCAAGATATTCAAAACAAGCAACAGCAGCTTTCTGTGCATGTTCATACCAGATAGAATAAAGTTCTGGTTCAAAATTTTCTCCTGGGAAAGGAGCACCCTGAACATCTGAAACCAAGTCTCTAAGCATTTGTATACATTCTTTAGTCTTTTTATCCATATTAAATACCTTCGATGCATTAATTATAATGGTAATTTTAAAGTTTTACCACTAGTTTTATTTTTTTTATCGCAAAATACTACTTTCTTGCATAAAACCTTTGTATTTTCATACAATCTTTTGGCTGCAGCCTTTACATCTTCTGGTTTTACACTAAGCAGCTGTTCCATTTTCTTATGTTGAGATTCTATGCTGCATCCATAAATCATTCTTTCAAAACTGTCCATTGCAGTTGCCTTAGGGGAGTCTGGACAGATTCTATCGCCGTAGATAGTAACTATGGTGCGTTCAATTTCATCTTCGGTAAACTCTGCATTCTGCAATTCTTCCAGAGTTTCCAGATATACCTGAACAGATTTTTCAGGAGAAGGATCTCTATAAGTTCCCATTACACATACTTCATTTAAGCCGTCTACAGAAACTGAAGCTCCATATGCGCCACCGGTTGTACGAAGTTTTTCCCATAAAGCATGAGTATTAAGCCAGTTTGTTAAAACAAGTTCTGCAGCAAGTTCTTTTGAAAGATATTGTGCATTTTTGGAAATCAGAACACCGTATCCTGTTTGTGAGTCTACTTTAATATCTGTCTGACTATTTTTTTCTTCACAAGCTTTGTAGTTGTATACATAAGGTTTAAGTAACTCTACAGTAAGTTCTCTTGCAGGCTGCAATTTTTTAATTCCAGTTTTTTCTACAAAAGATGGAAGCATAGGTTTAATTTGTGTCAGAGAATCTGTGTCTGCATAAAGATGAATTACACCGCCAGAAGCAACGCACTGTTTATAAATGCTTTCAAACTTTTTAAGAAGTTTTGCAGGCTTTGTTTTTTTATATTCCATTACAGTTTTTACCTGAGACAAACCATAAAGAATCTCTTTCATAGTCGTATTGACTGTAATAAGAGAGCGAGCCCATCTGGCACTAAGACTACGGCCTTCTGGAATAACAGAAGCTTTTGTGTCGGCTATAAGTTCTTTAAGCAGCATGGAAAGTCTTTTTTCATCTTTAAAATCCATTGTTGTAATGATTTGTGAAAAAAGTTCCAATGTTGGTTTTGCATAGCTTGTAAGTGCCTTGCAGGAAATACAAAGCCAGTAACGTCCCATAAAGTTTTTATCTTTATATATCTTTGCAAATTCCACACAGTCTGGAGCATTACTTGTGGCACCAGAAAGCATGCCGCCGTAAGTGTCGCCCATAATGCAGGCTGATTCTGCAATACATTCATCCCATTTTTTGTTGTTCCAGCCAAGGTTTGTAATCACTTCTGAAAGAAAGTTGATATGCTGTATATCTTCAGGTTCCAGACAGTCAAAAGGGAAACAAACATCAATATAAAAAATGCCATTGGTTTTTACATCATTTATAAACAGAGGAATATCTGAACCGTCTGCACCTTTTAAGTATTCCAGAACAGGTTCTGCATATTCAATTCTAGGATTAAGCTGACTTATTTTTGTATGAGGAATTACACTTAATTCTTCCGCAGTTTCTTTTCGCTGCTGTTCTGCATGAAGTTTTTCCAGTTGCAATTTTAACTCAGTCAAATCTACATTCTTTTTTAACTGTTCAGTAAGAGCAGCCTCACCCTTTTCTCTTTCTTTAAAATAAGTGGCAGAAGGTTCACTTATAAAGTTTACTTTCACAGCATCCTTCATAAAATATTTTTCAATCAACTGTTTAGTAAAATCTTTATTACTGCGGATTTTTTCTTTTAATTTTTCAAAGTCAGAAATTGGACTTAATCTTGAACAGCAGGCTTTTCCTACAGACCATGCTTTTAATACAAATTCCATAAGTCTAATAGAATATGGACCTCCGTATCTTTTCTGTTCACGAAGATTAAAATCTATGCCCATTATGGCTGAATCTATATCCTGCTGACTGATTCCTTCTTTGTATAAATCGCTAATAATATTTTCTACAAGAGTAAATACTTTTTTTTCGTTTCCCTTTTTTACACCAGAAAGGCCAAAAGAAAAAATTTCTACAGGGAACTGTCCAAAATTGCCGCAAACTAAATCATCTCCAAGACCACTGTCTTTTAATTTTTTAGATACAGGAGAACTGTCATTGCCGCATAACACTTCTGAAAGAAATGATTTTTCGCAATTATACTCACCGGTGTACCAGTTACTTGCAACAAGACTTCCTGTAGCACCAGCATCGCAGGCATAGTTTTTCAATTCTACGCAGGAAGTTTGAAACTTTAATTCCTGTAATTTTTTTACACTGTCTTTTACAATAGGCAGTTTACTGTCATAACCGGCAATAGTTTTTGTGCAGTTATACTTTTTTTCCAGGCGATCAATATATTTTTCACAAAGGAAATCCAGCTGCTGACTTGTAGGAATGTCTCCATAAAGAAACAAAAGACAGTTATCAGGATTATAAAATTTCTGATGAAAATCTAAAAACTGCTGATATGTAAGATTTGGAATTTCTAAAGGATCACCACCTGAGTCAAAAGCGGGATAACTATCTGGATACATTGCACCTATAAGCTGTGAAAATGCAATTTGAAAGAAAGAAGAATAATTTCCCTTCATTTCATTATAAACAACGCCCTGAATACTAATTTTTCCTTCATCATCCAATTCCAGACGATGTCCTTCCTGCATAAATGTTGTGTAATCTAATTTTGGAAAGAAAACTGCATCTGCATATACATCCATCATGTTAAAATAATCAGAAGGAACCAGTGAACTGGCAGGATATACAGTTTTATCTGGATATGTCATGGCATTTAAAAAAGTATTAAGACTTTGACCAGCCAAAGTTGTAAAAGGTTCTTTTAATGGAAATCTTTCTGAACCACATAAAGTAGAATGCTCCATAATGTGAGCAGTTCCAAGAGAATCTTTAGAAAGAGTTCTGAATCCAAATGCAAAAAGATTTTCTTTATCTTCTGCAAGAATATGGTAAACTTCTAAGCCCGTAGTTTTATGTCTTAAATATACAGCTTTTGTTTTATAATCTGGTAAATCATCAATGCTCAACAGAACAAAAGATTTGTATTCTTTTCCAATGTTTGAGGCGTCAGTAAAATCGAACATATTGTATTCCTTAAAACTCTATCTAAAACTTTTATTTAATCAGACATAAACGTCATCATCACGCCCCTTTATAATAAGGTGGCCTTCTTCGTAAGAACGTCGAAGAATACTAAAAAAGTGAGAAGTAATAGCTTCACAATCTGATCTTCTCATTGGTTTTAATATGTCTTCCTGTTCAAGAATTTCAACTTTTCTATTTTGAGAAACATTGTCTAAAATCTTGTTTCTAAAATCATCGCCTTTTCCTGCAATAAGATAGCAGATATCTTTATCTTCATATTCACGCAAAGTCTGCTGAATAAAACGGTCATCGGCTTTAATTACATCTTCTATAGTAAACAGGCGGCTTCTTAAATCTTGACCAAGTTCCGGATCATCTTCAGAAAGGTAATCAAGAATGTCACTTTCAGCACCTGCATCCATTTTTTTAAGAATCTGCGCAAGAGCATTTCTACCGTCAATATTTTCAGCCTTTTCCGAAGTATAATGCAAAGATTTTTCATGCATTGCCTGGTCTATTCGTTTTATAACATCAGGTTCAATTGGTTCCATTTTTGCAAAGCGAATAACAACCTCTTTTTTTTCATCGGGCTTCATAAGGTTTATGACGCTGGCAGCTTTTTTTGGTTCCAGATGAGACAAAACTATAGTTTTTACACCAACACTTTCATCTGAAAGAAGAGCATATATTTTTTCTTTATCTGCATCTTTTAAATAATCAAAAGGAATTTTTCCTTCCAATGGAACAGCTTTACTAATCATGCGCTGGGCTTTTTCTTTACCATAAGCCTTTTCCAGCATTTCCCGGGCAGTATCAATTCCACCATTTTTGCGGGACTCATTTAAAAGTCCTTTAAATTCTGTAAGAATGACTTCTGCTTCATCTTTATCTACAGCCTTTATAGAAGCAATTTCCGGAACAATTTTTTCTATCTGTTGTTCAGACAAATGAGGAAGAACTTTTGCAGCCTCTTCTTCACCAATTATTAAAAGAAACTTTGCAACTCTTCTATAAACCGAATCTTTTTCTGCAGAAACAGTTTTCTGAAAATGCTTTACTTCCTGTGGAGTCATAGGATTAATTTTGATTTCTACTCCATTTACTTCCAGATTTTCATTCTGAGGAGCAGAAGGCTTTTTCTGATATGCCTGCTGGCGCAAATTGTTAAAATCCATGCTTATATTCTATCACATTTTCAGGAAATAATCTGTATGCTGCTGCCTTTGCCTGTACTTTTTGTTACTCGGATTTGTTTAGGAACTTTCTCTTTTAGCAAATCTACATGGGAAATAATTCCAATAAGTTTGTTGTTTCCTTCAGAAATTGATGACAATGCTTTAAAAGCTTTCTGCAAAGTTTCTGAATCCAGCGTTCCAAAGCCTTCATCAATAAACATTGTATCTATTTTTATACCACCAGCATAATTTGCAATTACATCTGAAAGTCCCAGGGCAAGTGCTAAAGAAGCTTCAAAACATTCGCCACCAGACAAAGATTTTACACTTCTTTCCCCACCGTTGTAATGGTCAATAACATTTATATCAAGACCACTTTGAGACTGTTTTCCACCATCTGAAGCGCGGATTAAGTCATACTGGCCGTCGCTCATAATTGCAAGGCGTTTGTTTGCAAGAGCAATAACTTTATCAAGGAAAGTCATTTGAACAAAAGTTTCCAGCTGAATTTTTGCCTTACCGCCACCAATCTGACCATTTGCAGTTCTAGAAAGACTGTCTACCCACTGAAACTTTTCTCTCAACTCCAGTAACTGACGGCTGTTTTCACTAATATTTTTTAATGCAGTTTTATTAGTTTCCAAAAAATAATGATTTTCGTTTATCTTTTTTTCCAGGCCGTCTTTTTCATAGTCCAGTTCCTGTTTAATCTGCAAAAGCTTTTCTTTTTCACTAAAATCAAAATCTTTGCACTGTTCTTTTAATAAATTTAATTGACCTTTTAAGTTTTCAATTATAGAGCTGCATTCAGTCTGTTTCTGCTGTGCTTTTTCATATGCTTTTTTAAATGAGTCAATTTCTTTTGTTAAAAGAGCAATTTTATCCTGAGCCTGGGCTTTAGTTGCATATTCCAGTTTGCTTACGGTTTCTTTAATGTTTTCCTGATCTTTTTTGATTTCAGTTTCAACAACAACAAGTTTTTGTTCCAGCAAAGTTTTTTCGTTCACAAGGGATTCAAGTTTTTTTTCTTTTTCTGGAATTTCTGATTTAAGCCAGTTTTTTCTTTCAATCTGTTTTTCTAAACTTGCAATGGCTTTTTCACAAGCAGCACAATTTTCACTTTCTGCAGCCTGTTTTTGTAAAAGAGACTCTACATTTCCATTCAATTCCTGAATTTCAAAGTTTTCTTCCTTTCCTATTCCAAGAGTTTTGTATTCCTCTTTTATTTTTTCTATAAGAGCTTCTTCATCTTTTTTACATTCAGCTGCATTTACAGAAGCATCGGCGGCTTTTGTTTTTGCAATTCCAGCTTCTTTTTCTGCAGCATTTACCATTTCTTCTGTTGGTGCATCTTCGCTTTTTTTAGCTTTTTGAACATGATGAACAGAACCACAAACAGGACAAGGCTCTCCTTCTTTCAGGTTTTCTGCCATAATGCCTGCCTGGTTCATTAAAAACAACTGATATAAATGATTGTATTTTTCCCCTTTTACATTACTTTCTTCCAAACATTTTGTAAAATTCTGCCGGGCTGTTTCGCTGTTCTTCTTTGCCTCATCAAATTTTTTTGTCAGCTCTATAAATGATGAAATACCAGAAACCAGTTCCATTTTTTCTTTTAAAAGATTTTTATTTTCCAAAAGCTGAGTTTCACAGTTTTCATAGGCAGACATTTCTTCTTTTAATTCATTTACAGAAACACAAAGATTTTCCCATTCTTCAGTAGATTCTTCCAGATGCTTTTTTTCTGTTTCATAAAAGGAGATTTTTTCATTTAGTCCATTCTGCTTTTCTTCTAAAAGTTCATACTGATCCATTTTTTCAAGCAAAACCGCACATAAATTTTCTTTTTCTTTTTGAATTGCCTGATTCTGTTTTTCACTTTTTACGGTTTCAACAGCCTGATTAAAGTCAATTTCTGCCTGAGAAAGCTGATTTTCTTTCTGTTTTATTTCCTGTATCTGCTCCTCTTTTTCTTTAAGCGCAGACAAAAGTGTTGTGTTTTCTTTAATTTTTTCTTCGTTGGTTTTATTCTGCTTTTGAAAAGATTCTGCCAGATCTTCTTCTTCACTTATTAAAGCCTGCAAAACTTCTATTACTTCCGGCTCAGGTAAGTTGCCTTCCCTTGCTTTTTCAGCTTTTATTATAAGAACATTGTCAGAAGCACATTTTATAGATTTTGCATGAATATCCAATTCTTTTTTAAGTTCTTTTAATTTGTTTTCCAGTTCAGAAGATTTTTCGGAAAGCCGTTTTTGTAAAATTTCATATTTTTCAGTTTTAAACAGTTTTCTAAAAATAGGGATTCGGTCTTTTGTTTCAGTAAAAAGAATTTTTTGAAAATCCCCTTGAGCAATCATAGCAATCTGAGAAAACTGAGATTTATCAAGTCCCAGTAAATCTTTTATGTAATTGTTTACTTTATTTACGCCAACCAAATCTTCAATTCCTTCTCCAGTTAAACTGGCAAAAGGCTGGGTTATAGTAGTTCCTTCCCCCTTTTTTGCGTTGCGTTCATAAGAAGGCATTCTTTTAAGCTGATATTTTTTTCCAAGATGTTCAAAGTCCAGAATTACATAAGTGTCATCATCCAGCGTAGCCAAAGTTGAACGGAACATATTGCCCCCTCTTTCGCTGCCGCTTGCCTGGTCAAAAAGTGCATAAGAAATAGCATCAAAAATGGTTGTTTTACCAGAACCTGTGTCACCAGTTATAAGATAAAGGCCATTGTTACCAAGAGAAGATAAATCTATTGTTGTAGTTTTGCAGTAAGTTCCAAAACCACATAATTCAAGTTTTAAAGGTCTCATTTTTCTTCTCCTTTCCAAATGCTTTCAATCAAATCTCTGGCAAAATCCATTTTTTCCTTATCCATTTTTTGATTATTCTGCAGTTCATAAAATTCAGAAAAGATTTCTAAAGGATGGATTTTTTCTACATTTTCAATTGCATTAATTTGAGAAAGTTGACGGGTACGCTGATTATCATAATCAAGAAAAATAAGATTTGGATATATTTTCTGCAGCCGTCCAAAACCTTCTGGAATATCTTCTTCATCAGTAAGAATAATTTTAAAAAAATCTTCCTGACTGTATTTTTCATAAAAAGCTTTATCTGTAATTTCAGTAAATGTACCTTTTAATTCCTGTAAATCACGCATAGGAACTAAAGGAATCTGGTCTATCTTAAGTGAACCTTTTTCTTCCAGCTCTACAACAGTAACACCTTTTTTATGATTCACTTCTGAAAAAGAATATTTTAATGGAGTGCCACTGTAACGAACTTTTTCACTTCCGCATTTTTGAGCTTTATGAATATGTCCCAAAGCAACATAATCAAAGGCCTGAAAAACAGCAGGATCAACATCTTCCAAAGTACCAATTGTTATGTCTTCAGAATCACTTCTAACAGATCCTGTAACCAGCTGATGGGCTACAAGAACATTTCTTTTGGAGTTATCTATATTCATTTCTTCAATAGCAGCTTTAACTGCCTGTGTATAACTTTTATCTAAAGGGCGAATAAAAGGTAAAAGATAAAAGTTTATATCCCCAATTTTATCTTTTAGAACAACAGGTTCTATTTTTTCTTTATAATTGTGAGAAAAATAAATGCCGCTGCTTTCCATAAGGCGGGAACCAAAAGTCATTCTATCCTGTGAGTCATGATTTCCACTGATAATTAAAACAGGAACTTTTCTTTTAGAAACCTCTGTTAAAAAATTATCAAGCAGATTTACCGCTTCTACAGGAGGAATAGCTTTATCGTAAACATCGCCGGCAATTAAAAGTGCATCGGGTTTTTGTTCATCAATAATATTCAGGATTTTTATAAGGATATAACGCTGGTCTTCTATAAGGGAAAATTCTTTCAGTCTTTTTCCAAGATGAAGATCAGCTATGTGAAGAAATTTCATAAATCACCTCGTATATAAATATAGTATAATATATGCAAGGTGACAATTTATGACGTAAGATTATTTACATAGAAACTTTAGAACACATTTTGTAGTATTCGCCTTTCTTTTCCAGCAATTCTTTATGATTTCCTCGCTCTACAATTTCTCCGTGGTTTACAAAGAAAATAATGTCGGAATTGCGAATTGTTGAAAGACGGTGTGCAATAATAAATGATGTTCTGTTTTTAAGCAGTTTATCAAGTCCTTCCTGAACAAGTTTTTCTGTCTGTGTATCTACAGAAGAAGTAGCTTCATCAAGAATAAGAATGCGTGGGTCCGAAAGAAGAACTCTTGCAAAACTTAAAAGCTGTTTCTGTCCCTGAGAAAGTCCACCACCATTTGCAGAAAGTTTTGTGTTATAACCGTCTGGGAAAGCAGTAATAAATTCATGGGCATGTACAGTTTTTGCAGCTTCAATACATTCTTCATCTGTTGCATCCAGGCGGCCATAACGAATATTGTCCATAATAGTGCCGGAAAACAGGAAAGAATCCTGAAGCATTACACCAACCTGCTTACGAATAGATTTAATTTTAAGATCCTGAATATCAAGACCGTCAATCATAACTTTTCCTTCATCCGCATTGTAGAAGCGAGAAAGAAGATTTACGATTGTTGTTTTACCTGCACCTGTTGGTCCAACAATGGCCACAGAAGTTCCAGGTGTAATATTAAAATCTACATCTTTAAGAATAGGATTTCCTTTTTCGTAAGAAAAGTTTACATGATCAAATGTAACATGACCTCTAATTGGAGGAAGATCCTGTGCATCTGGTTTGTCTGTAATATCTTCTGGTTCATCAAGAAGTTCAAAAATACGTTCTACATAAGCACCAGTTGTAACCATGGAATTATAAAAGTTACCAAGGTTCTGAATTGGCTGCCAGAAACGCCAGATGTAACCTGCAAAAGCCACAAGAGTACCAACTGTTACAGTTCCACCCATGCCGTCTCCCAACCAGCTGATACCTGCCATGTAAACAAGACAAACACCAAAAGTTGAAAGATTATCTACAACAGGCCAGATGATATTATTAATATTTACAGCACGAATCCAAACTTTTTTACAAATATCACAAAGACCATTAAAAATTCCCTGATTTTCATTTTCGCGGGCAAATGACTGTGTTACTTTAATACCATTAATACTTTCAGAAAGATAAGCAGTAAGATTTGAACGCTTATAACTTTCCTGCTTCCATGCTTCGTGCTGCTTTTTCTTCATAGAAAAAAGAATAAGGAACAGAACTGGAAGAACAGCCATACAAACTAAAGTAAGGCGAACATCAATAGCAACCATAAAACAGATAATTACACCAAGAGTAAAAAGGTCACTAATTAACTGAATAATACCGTTACCAAGCAAGTCCGAAAGTGAGTTTACATAGTTTACAACACGAATCAGAATTTTACCGTGTGGACGGCTGTCAAAATATGTAAATGGAAGACTCTGCAATTTTGTAAAAACATCTTTACGAATATTTACAATAATCTGCTGGGCAACGCGAGTCATTATCTTTAATTTTTGAGCAAGAAGCACTCTGACAACAAGTGTAGAAAGCAAGAGGAATACTGAAATAATAATCAGCATTCTGATGTTTGCATTTGGAATAGCCTGGTCAATTGCCATTCGAATTAAATAAGGGCTTGTAAGAGAGATTGCAGATGCAGCCAGCATAATAAAACAAGATAAAACCATTTTACCTCTAAAAGGCTTTATCCAGGCAAACAGACGTTTAATAATATGAGGATTTATTTTCTGTTCAATTTCTTCATCAGCATCAAATTTATTACGCATTCTGAGTACCTCCGTTCTGTTCTGACCATACTTCTTTGTAATAGCCGTCCTGTGCAATCAGTTCTTTGTGAGAACCTTTCTGTACAATTGAACCATTTTGAATAACAAGTACAACATCACAGTTTTCAAAAGAAGAAACACGATGAGAAATAATAAAGGTTGTATGACCTTCACTCTGCTGTTTAATTGAATTACGGATTTTTTCTTCTGTTTCAATATCTACAGCACTTGTAGTATCATCAAGAATCATAACTTTTGGATTAGCAAGGAAAAGACGAGCCAATGCAATTCTCTGTTTCTGACCGCCACTTAAACCAACCCCACGCTCACCAACTACTGTGTCGTATCCATCAGTTAAATCACCAATGAATTCTTTTACACGGGCAAGTTCTGCAGCTTTTTCAACTTCTTCAAAAGTAGCATTGTTATTTCCAAAAGCAATATTTCCTTCAACAGTATCGCTGAAAAGGAAAACTTCCTGCATTGTAATACCAATATTTTTGCGAAGGAACTGAAGATCGTAGTCACGAATATCTTTTCCATCAAGAAGAACCTGACCACTAGATGCATCGTAATAACGGCACATTAAGTTTGCCAGAGTTGTTTTACCACTACCTGTTGGACCAAGAATACCAACTGTCATTCCCGGTTCAATTTTAAAGTTTACATCTTTAAGAACAGGTACTTCGTTATATGCAAAGTTTACATTACGGAATTCAATTTCACCGCGAACTTCAACATCTTTTGCAGCATCTTCTTTGTTGTAAATATCTGGATTGTTTAAATGAAGTTCATACAATCTGTCGCCAGAAGCACTAAAGTTCTGAACGTTATCTACCAGCATACCAAACATACTGATTGGCTGTGTAAATGCCCACATAAGACCATTGAATGTTACCAGCTGACCAATTGTCATTTCCTGTTTAATTACAAGGTAACCACCAAATAAAATTAAGATTACTGGAAGAATACCTGTTAATGCATCAATCCAAGGGGTATATTTTACACGAACATCAGCATTGTCTACAGAAACATCGCGGAATTTCATGTTTTCTTCTGTAAAACGGTCAATTTCATAATCTTCACGGACAAAAGCTTTAACTACACGGTTACCTTCAATATTTTCACCAACCCGAGTATTTAATACTGCAAATTGATCTCTAACTCTAAGATGTGCCGGTCTAATATGAGCTTTAAACTTTTTAATAAGAATGATTACAAAAGGTGCAATAATTAAGAAAGCAAGAGTAAGTTTCCAGCTGATAAAAGAAAGTGTTACAATAGAAAAAACATATACAAGAACATTTTCCACAATCTGATACATTGTCCAGGCAACAAAGTGACGAACTTTATCCAAATCGCTGGTAAGAAGTGTCATAATGTTTCCAGAAGGAGCTTTATCATACCATTTGAAATCAAGTTTCTGAATATGAGCATATAAATCTTCTCTCATTTCACGAATAACATTTTGTGAACAATGCTCAAAAATAACCTGATAACAATAACGAATAACAGCTTTTCCGAAAGTTGTTCCCACCATTACAAGAATCATAGTTAAAAGAAGGCTTTTTTCGCCACCCTGAATAACTCTATCAACAATTGTTCCTGTAATTAATGGATTTATCATATTTGACGCAGCAACTACGACGCTAAGAGATAAACCCAGACCCATCCAAAATCCATACTTACGGATGTATGACCATATCCATTTTAACATAATTAAACTCTAGCATTATTTCTATTTATCTGATATAAAGAAATAAGGTCAAAATTGTACATTTCTCTATTGTGGCAAAGACCAAAGAGAGTTATTTATGGATGAATTGTTTGAATATAGTGATATTTTAAATGCCCCTTTTCAGGCATTTTCCGGTGACTGGATGGTAGTAAAACCTCACTGGCACTATTTTACAGAAATGGTATACCTGGTAGAAGGCGTTCTTTATGCAGAAGTAGAAGGTCAGACTTTTACTATGAACCCAGGAGATTTAATCATATTTCATCCAAAGCAGATTCACAGTTTTCTTGATTATCCTGTAAAAACAGCCCAGCCTGTAAAACCAAAGTTTTATGTCATTAAGTTCGATGATATGATTCTTTCCAACACAACCCCTGGTTCTCCAAAACTTCCGAAAATGCTTGATAGCATTAACAATTCCGAAAAAGCAAGCAATCTGATTACAGCCCACGACCTTCGCTTTAATCCTGTAAAGTTATTTTTCGAAAATTGTATTTGGGAAACAAACAACCGCCAGTTTGGTTATGATATAAAAGTTGCTTCTACTATAAGTCTTATTATTACTGAACTTATTAGAATCTGGCTTAGACACGGCTATGAATTTTCTACAAAGACAACCTTTGACCAGTTCTCTTCTAAAGATTTTTCTGTACTGGAATACATAGACAAGCATTCATCTGAAAACATTAATATAGAAAAATTAGCTTCACAATGTGGCATGTGTTATTCAAACTTTGCAAAACAGTTTAAAGCCCAGTTTGGAAAGACATGTAAAGAGTACATTGAGTTTGTTCGCATTTGTAAAGCAGATACTCTTCTATTATATACCAATAAAACCCTGGATTATATAAGCCAGGAAACCGGTTTTACTGACTCAAGTCACTTTATTCGTACATATAAAAAGATTAAGGGCATAACACCAAAACAGCGCCGCCAGAACAGAAACCAGGATACTGTATAAGCAGAACTCTTAAATTCCAAAATCATTCAAAGGCTATTAAAACCATAGACTGATTCATGTGTACAAAATCCAGCTGTTCACCATAACCAGAAAGTCCCCAGAAAGTTTGAGACATTGTCTTTAAGCTGTTCATAAACGCACCAGTAAGTCCTTCTTTTTCAAAAAGATTTTTTCTTGAAACACAGTTTGCAATCAGCATAAAATCTGGTGAAATGTTATTCTTTACAATTTTTCTTGTATTTGCAAAAACTTCTGGAATATTTTCAGTACGCATTAAAGCAATTTTTGTGTAATTATATATTTGTGAATAATAAGAAATTGAATTATCAGGATTTACTTTATTTGTTTCTGTAATGTAAACGTCACCGTCTACACAGCGTCCCATAGGTTTACCTTCCAGCATAGAACCAAGGTTAGACACTTCTGTATCCAAGGCACGGGCAATTGCAACTGCAGCCGGTTCCCCATTGTATTCATAAACAATTCGATTATGACTGTCTACATCTGTAACAGTAAAAACATTTTTTGTAGGAATATAAATGTTTTCTTTATAAGTAAAGATTTTTCCGTCAAGATTTTTTAATAGAACAAAAGCACAGGCATTTTCATAAACCTGACCATTAACACTTACCATAGAAACATTATTTTCATCAAAAGAACAGTAACCGGCAGTGCTTCCAAAAATTGTAATATTCTTTTCTTCAAGACCTTTATTTAAAGTGTCTAAAACCAGTTCTTCTCCATTAGAATTGGCTGTAGTAAACTCTACACAACACATGTTTTCATAAGATTTGAAATACTTTAAAACCTTTTCCAGCTGGCCAAAATACTTCATAGGATAACTGGCTGCTTCTAAAATAACTCCTGCTTTTACTTCTATTCCACCAGCAACAGCTAAAAGAGAGATTCCATATTCATTATTTCCAGAAGAATTAAACTGATAGCAGGATGTACAGCCTACAATTTGAGTTTCAGGAAAACATTCAAAAAGCTTTTGGGAAACATAATTAAAATATGGATTACAAGAAGAGAATAAGATTAATTGAGGGATTATTTCATGTTGCTTCAGCTGATCAAGGATTTGGGAAAAAGCAGCTTCCTTATCATTCTTGATATTGCTAAAAGCTGTAAAACTTTTATGCATAACTTTATTATATCAAACATCAAGTTTTGATTCAAATTCAGCCAGATTAAAAAAAAGGGAACCTGTCAGCTACAACAGATTCCCTAAAAAACAAATGGAGTTATCGACTTTATAAAAAATACCAGGAACTACTCTGGTATATTAGTCCAAAGTAAATTACTGTTTGCTGTAAATGTCGTTTGTCATCTTAACGATGTCATCAACTTTAAGGTTTTTACAGCTAGAAACATAAGCATCCCAGTCTTTATCAATGTCTTTCTGACCTGTTACGAAGTTCAAAGTCCAAGCATTGATATTATCGATAAGTGGAACAGCCCAAAGGTTCATCTGTTCGCGTTCATCTTCTGTTGGTTTTGCTTTTGGATCAACTTTTGCTACAGTCTTGTATTTACCATAGCGAGCATAAAGATCCTGTACATCTGGAGTGAAGTTATCTGTAGATTCAGCAGTTGAGTGACCATAGAAGTAGTTACCACCTGCATATCCCCATTTAAGACGGATATCTACATCATCATCGCCACCTGAAATACCAAGACCACCACATTTGTATCCTGGGAGGAGCTGTTTAATCTGTTTTCCATCAATGTCAACATAGTGCCATGTTTCACCTTCTGGACCCCATTTACAGAGTGAGTAAGCTTCTTTTGAGTAGAACAACCAGTCTACGAAGCGAACCATCTTTACAAAACCTTCTTCACCAAGTTCATCAAGAGCTTTCTGTGAAAGCATTACACCACATTCAAGACGAGATGTTTCTGCCAAGTTTTTGTTTGTTCCTGAAGGATAAGCTGTTACGTATACGCTGCAGTTTCCTTTTCCAAGGATTTTTTCAACACCAACAATGTCGTTAGCCATAGAAGAACGGTTTGTAGACATAATTACAGTTTTACCATTATAGAACTTGTTGTGTGCTGTATCATCAGCCTGTGTGAATGTTTCTGGATCAAGAAGACCATCTTTGATGTAGCTGTTAGCAACTTTTACCATCTTTTTGAAGTCTTCGCTGATTGAAGAAGAATAGAATTCTTTTTTGTTCCAGTCATATTTAATACCACCGTTTGAACCTTCAATAGCCCAACCAGAAAGTACATCATAAGAAGCACCCATTAATTTCAAGAGGTTACCACCAGATCCTTTTCCTGATTCACCACACCAGAGGTCAGACCAGATGTAATCTTTTTCTGAACACATACCCTGTGCTACCATGTATTTTTTAACATTTACAAGAACATCGTGTAATGATTCCCAAGTCCAGTCTTTTTCCAATTCACGAATATCATATCCAGCAGCAGTGAAAATATCGTCGCGAACTAAGATTGTATAGTCCTGAAGAGCAGCCTGATGAAGACCAGGAAGTCTGTAGAATTTACCATCGTTCTGTTTGATTGTATCCAAATCTGCATCCATGTCATATTTTTCTACGAATGCAGAGAAGTTTGGCATATACTGAGTATAATCTGAAACAGCAACAACACCGCCACCAGCAACATACTGATCTTCGCTATAGATTTTTGGAATGATATAAGTAGCAGCACCAGAGTTAATTGCAAGATTTACTTTCTGGTTATAGTCACCACTATCATAAGATGTAATATCTAAGTGAACATTTGTTAAATTTTCAATCTTCTTGAAAATACCTTCTGATTCCCATTCTGGCTGCATAGCATACCATGATGCATCACTAAAAGAAATTGAGTAAGTTACAGGTTCATCTGAATGGAAAGTTTTTTCTGCTCCATAAGTATAACCTTTAGCTTCTACATTACCTTTTGCACCAGCTTTTTTGTTTCCACAAGAAACAAGAGCAAAAGCTGCACAAACCATTGCAACTCCTAATGTTACAATTTTTTTCATAGTTATCCTCCTACTATGTTTTAATTGACTTTTATTCCTTTACACCGCCAAGCATCATTCCCTGTACATAGTATTTTTGTACGAAAGGATAAACACAGATGATTGGTAATGCCATAAGTACCATTGAACAAGATTTAATGTTTGCTGCAATCTGCATTTTTTCTGCACTAACTTCACCAGGATCAGCAGATGTTGAAGCACCATTAATAATAGTTCTTAAATAATAAGCAACAGGCCACTGCTCTCTCTTATCAAGATAAAGGAAAGCGTTATACCAGTTGTTCCAGTATCCAACCGCATTGAACAAAATCATTGTTGCAATAATTGGCATTGAAAGTGGGAATACAATTCTCACAAAAATACCGATTGGACTTAATCCGTCTAATTCACCGGCTTCTTCCAGTTCATGTGGACAGTCAGCAAAGAAAGATTTCATCAAAATAATGTAATAAGTACTTAATAAAGATGGGATAATGAATCCGGCAACTTTATTTATAAGGTGAAGGCGCTGCATCAAAACATAGTTTGGAATCAAACCACCACCAAAGTACATTGTAAAAATAATCAGCTTAAGAATTACTTTAGAACCCTTTACTTCTGTTTTAGACAAAGGATAAGCAAGACAGCAGCTAAAGAACAATGAAAGACAAGTACCGATTACCGAATAAACAAATGTATTCTTATAGCTTTTAAGGAAGTCACCTTTTTTTAATACAGAAATGTATGTATCAAAATTAAAATCAACAGGAATTAATCCTACTTTTCCAGATGTGATTGCCTGTTCTGAAGAGAAAGACTGAGCAACCAGATACAGGAATGGGTACAAAGTTGCAAAACAGATAATAATCATGAAAATTGTATTTATAACTCTGAAAATGTCATAAGATAAAGATTCTTTTACTGTTACAGCTTTTTCTTTTCTTTCAAATCCTTTTACCATAATCCAGCTCCTGTTAATTTCTTAGATACCTTATTGGCAATAGTCAAAAGGATAAGATTCAAAAGACCTTCAAAAAGGTTTACTGCAGTAGCATAACTGTAGTTTCCAGACTGAAGACCAAGACGGAATACGAAAGTTGAAATAATATCAGCTTTTTCATAAGTCATTGGGTTGTACAAGAGGAATACTTTTTCAAAAGCACCACCAGAACCAATAAGACCACCAATATCAAGAATAAGCAAAGTTGCAATTGTTGGTAAAATACAAGGAATAGTTACATGCAATACACACTGAAGATGATTTGCACCGTCTACTTTTGCAGCTTCATACAATGAAGGGTTGATGCTGGAAATTGCAGCAAGATAAAGAATAGTTCCCCATCCAAGACTCTGCCAGATACCAGATGCAACGAAGATTGTTGTAAACCATTCAGGTTTTGCAATGAATGAAACTGCTTCACCACCAAACTTCTGAATAAGAGCATTGATTGGACCAGAAGTAGAAATAAGTTCGCGAATCATACCAGTTACAATTACCATTGAAATAAAGTGTGGTAAGTAAGATACAGTCTGAACGAACTTTTTCCAGTGAATATTTTTGATTTCATTTAATAACAATGCAAAAAGCAAAGTTAATGGGAATCTGAATACAAGATAAGTAATATTAAGAGAAAGAGTGTTTCTAAAAGCTCTCCAGAAAGTTCTATCACCAATAAACTGTTTAAAATATTTTAATCCGCTCCATTCATCACCAAAAATGCTGTGACCTGCTCTATAACGTTTAAAAGCAATAATATTACCAGCCATTGGTACATAACGGAATATGATGTAGTAAACTACTGGAATCAGCATTAATAAATAAAACTGCCAGTATTTGCGTAAGTATTTCTTAAAAGTTCCCGAAACAGAAGCTTCAGGCTGCTCTAATTTAGATTTAGCGAACACTTTCTATTACTCCTTTATTAAATTAGTTTCTAGTATACTTGCATACTAGTCTACCTACTATTTATAATAAACCAACTTTTTTATATTAACATAGGGGATTTCCCCTATTTATGTAAAAAAAATTAAAAATTTTGTTGTTGACATAAAATTGTTTACTAAACTACAATAAACAAGTTATGACAGACATAGAAAAACTCCCAAAAGAATCAAACAGAGACTATGCGTTACGAGTTATTAGAAAAAGTCTCATCAACCTGGAACTAAAACCAGGAACAATGATTAGTGAACAGGATATAGCAGACGAGCTTAAACTTTCCCGCACTCCAGTACATGAAGCATTGCAGGAACTCTCTTCTACAAAAATTATAGAAATACTTCCACAGCGAGGAAGTCTTGTAAGTTACGTTGATATGGCTTTAGTTGATGAATCTGTATTTATGCGAGCTACAATTGAATCTGCAGTTACAAAAGAAGCCTGTGAAAAAGCAGTTCAGAGCGATTTAGACGAACTGGAAGAAAATGTTACTTTGCAGGAATTCTTTTATGCAAAAAACAATCTTGATAAATTTATGGAACTGGATAATGCTTTCCACAAGATTATGTATAAAATTGCAAATAAAATGCAGTGCCACTTTGTAGTAAGCACCATGAATATTCATTACGACCGTTTCCGTCAGCTGCGTCTTCATACATCGGACCCTGCGAATATTGTTGCAGATCACAAACTGATTCTTCAGGCTATGATTGATAAAGACAGCGAAAAAGCAAAAGATTTAGTACTTAAACATTTGAACCGCCTTTATACAGACGAAATGGAAATCCGCAAAAAGTATCCTGATTATTTTGTGGAAAATTCAAAAAAATAATTTGAAATATTTTGATGTTTTTTAAGGAATTGCTATTGACACTTTTTTTCAATTCCTATAATATAACATACATCAAGCGGGTGTAGCGAAGCTGGTTATCGCGCTGGCCTGTCACGCCGGAGATCACGGGTTCGAGCCCCGTCACTCGCGA
>JAKSTH010000026.1 GCA_024402655.1 Treponema sp.
TTGGTATTTGGTTGATGTTCTACTTAAACATTACTTGTGGTCTTGCTTTGATTTCTCAGGAAAAAATGATTGTTAAATGTATTGGTCTTGCAAGTTCTGTAGGTATTATTTCTACAATTTCTGCAATCTTCAATGCTGGTGGTCGTCTTGGTTTCTCTGCTTGGGCAGATAAAATGAAAGACCGCAATACAATCTATAAGATGATTTTTATTCTTTCAATTGTATTCACTGCTGCAGTTATGTTGACTGGTGGTATTAAAAACGGTGATGGAAACATCCTCCTTATTATTCTTGTACTTGCTTTGATTTTCGTAGTAAATGCAGGATACGGTGGCGGATTCTCTAATGTTCCAACATTGCTTTCTGACCATTATGGTATGGGTTCTATTTCTGCAATCCATGGTATTACACTTTCAGCTTGGGCTTTCGCAGGTCTTACTGGTAACCAGATGGCAAGTGCAATTGTAAATCATTCTGGTGAATTTATGGAAGTTCATGGAGTAATGGTAAATCCTGTTGGATATCAGAATGTACTTTATGTAACTCTTGCACTTTATGTTGTTTCACTTTGTTTGAGCTTATTCTTAGTTCGTCCAACAAAAAAAGAAGCTTAATTAAAAAAAAATTAATTAAATTGTAGTCATTCCGACCAAGGTGGAGGAATCTCTATTAATCAAGACCTGTGGATTCTTTTCTACAGGTCTTTTTTTATGTTATAATCCTCTTATGAAAAAAGAGCCAAAACTTTCCAGTCTTATTGATAAAGCTTGTTTTGATTATTCACTTATAGAACCGGGAGACAAAATCCTTATTGGTGCCAGCGGAGGAAAAGATTCTACGGCATTGATTCAATATTTTGCTAATCGTTCAAAACGTCCCGACTGCAATTTTGAATATCTTGCTCTTAATATTCAAAGCGATTTTGCACCTGCATTTCCAGAAGGCATAAAAAAACTTTTTGATGAATGGAAAGTTAATTTTAAAAGTTTAAATGTAAATATATTGGAAAGAGTAAAACCAAATCAGAAAATGAGCTGTTACTGGTGTTCAACTCAAAGACGTACTGAATTATTAAATTATGCTATAGAACATGGATTTAATAAAATTGCACTTGGTCATCATATGGATGATATTTTGGAAACCTTTATTATGAATATGCTGAATAAAGGGGAAATTTCAACAATGATTCCCAAATTAAAATATGATAATTATCCGGTAACAATCATCAGACCTTTATGCTATATATTGGAAGACAGATTAAAAAAAGAAGCTGTGGAAAACGGCTATTCAGGTTTTACCTGCACCTGTAATTTTCAGGAAAATTCTGACAGAAAACTTGCAAGAAGAAAACTGGAATCTTTGACAGAAGGAGATTCCAAACAAAAAGAAAGGATGTTCGCTGCTCTTAAGAACATTCAAACATCCTATCTTCCTTAAAAATAAATTATTCAAACCAATAAGAAGAAACAGGGTAGTACCCCTTGCTCTTCAGCACTTTTACTGCATCTTCATAACCTTTATTAATCAGCATTTCAATGCGGGCTGCAGTAAAGTTTGTTGTTCCATCAAGAAGATTTCCCAACTCAATGGAAGGAACAATCTGAATCAGTTCAAACTGATCGTAATCAATTTCACGGTACATTTTTTTAGGATTGTGTTCAAGGTAAACTATGATGATAGTATTTACATGAACCGGCCCTTTGTTATTATCAACAATTGGTTGCAAAGGAATATTGTCGCCTCCAACCTGCTCAAAACCACCGTCGTAATATTCGTATCCATCTTTCAGTTTCACTGGACTGCAAACTACAGGGAAAGCTGCTGTTGCAAGCAGTTTCTTTTTAATTTCATTCAGGTCTGGTTCATCATTTAACACAAATCTTGAAGCATAAGAACCTGGCTGTGAAGTGATGGAATTTAGCAGTGCTTTTGCCGGTAAATATGTATTTCTTACAGCAGTAACTGTAACCCGTGGATATGTGTTTCTAAGTTTACTAATTTGAATTGTATTAATAAGTTTTAAAAGTCCAGGCTGTGAAATAAGAGCATCACCTTCTGTAAGATAAGAAGGTACCTGGTTTTTCCATAATTCTGCAATCTGATCTGGAGGAACACATACAAATAATGCAGAATTTAATCCTCCAACACTTGTGCCAGAAAGAGTTGTTGTTCTTTGTGCAATTCCATATTCATTTAATGCTTTCCAGACACCAACTTCATATGCCCCTTTGCCACCGCCACCTGCAAGAACAATGCCGAATTCCTGAGAAAAAGCAGGAGCACAAGTTAAAGTAATCAATAATACTAAACAACCAAAAAGTTTCTTCATTAACTGTCTCCTTTATTTTTCAACTTTTGAAAAAATTCTTTCTTCAACATATTCATTCTTAAATACAGAACTAAAGTATCTGAAAGTACCATTTTGTTTTAATTGTGTTCCATCTTTTGAAATGGAAAATATAGAAAGATTTTTAAAAATTATTTCTTCTGGAATAAGAGTTTCAGTTCTTGTAATAACTTCTACATAATAGTCAGTAAAAATTTTTGGAGTAGAAAATTTAATTCCTCTTTGAGTTCCATTTGAATCTGAAAGTGGATAATTTATGCCATAAACTTCTGCAAGCGCACCGTATCTTTTTGCCCATGCCTGTTTAATTGGAATATTGTATTTTTTTGCATAATTCATCCATTTTGTAGAATCATCATTGTCTTTTTCTCTAAGAAGAAGATATTCCTGATTATCAAGGTTTTTAGGGAATATAATAGTAGCTTCGTCGCTTATCCAGGTTCCTTTTAACTGATCTATACTTTTTACAGGTTGCCAGACTTCAGTTTCTTCATCATTTGCTTGTAAGCCACCTGTAGATTTACAGCCTGTAACTGCAGCAATAAAAAGCAAAAATGAAGATAAAATCAGAAGGTGTAATTTTCTTTTCATATAATCCCCTTACTGTAAATTAAAACTTTCTGCCAGTTCATCTTCTGGTGCATGAGGTCTCTTGTTATGAAGATAAGTAAAACGGGCACCCATGTAACGACCAATAAAACGGCTTAAAAAAGCAGAGATTCTCCATTTTGGTCTGTATAAAGCAACTCTTTTTCCTGCAAAAGCAAGTTTAATACAATGGGCTACAACTTTATCTGGTGCAATTCCACCTAAAACTTCTTTTCTGGCTCCATTGGAAGCAACATTTGCAAATTCAGTACTTACAGAACCAGGACATAAAGCACAAACTTTTACGCCTTTATCTTTTAATTCCGCTGCAAGTGCAATAGAAAAACTCAAAACATAAGCTTTAGATGCTGCATATACTGCAAAATTACCTAATGGTAGAAATGCTGCAAGACTTGCCGTATTAATGATAACAGAATCTTTTGTAAGATAGGGAAGTGCAATATGACAAAAACCTGTAAGAGTTGTACAGTTTAAGTCAATCATAGACATTTCTTTTGAAAGAGAACTTTCTTCAAAAGTACCATATGTTCCAAAACCTGCATTATTTATTAAAAGACCAATTTCAATTCCACTGCCAACCATACCTAAGCTTTCGTGTTCATCTTCTAAAAGCTGTTTAAATGTATATACGGAATCTTTTGAACTAATATCCATTGCGATTGGTTTTATGAGTTTTGCATTTTTTTCTGTGTTAATTTTTTGTGCCAGAGCATCAAGTTTTTCCAGTCGGCGTGCTATAATCCAGATTTCATCATAATCATATGCTTTAGAAATCTGTTTAGTAAATTCTTCTCCTAAACCAGAACTGGCTCCTGTTATAATTGCAATTTTTTTCATAATTAGATTATAACAATTTAATAACTCATATTTCAATACTGATTTTTTTTTGCTATAATAGATAATATGTTATCAAGAAAGAATAAGTCGTTTTGTCTGCTTTTATGCATTTTTTTGTGTACAGTTTTATTTGCCTGTACAAAATCTAATTCTGCAAAAATTGATCAGGCTGCAGATAAAAGGGAACTTGCTTTAAGAGCAAATGCACGGGATCTTTTTGAATACGGAAAACAAACACTTGAAAATAGAAAGAAAGCTTATACAGAATATCTGGAATCTTTTTCTCTGGAAGAAAAAATCAGCCAGCTTTTTATAGCAAATATTGACGGTCAAAAAAATTATGCCCCAATGGAATTTTATGATAACGGAAAACCTTTAATTCCAGGTGGATATCTTTTCTTTGGATTTAATCTTGCTCCAACATCTTTACAAATAATCAATTTTACACAGTCTGTTACAGATTATTGTGTCAAAAATAATGCTGCGGCTCCTTTTCTAGCTATTGATCATGAAGGGGGTCCTGTTAATCGTCTTAGAACAATAAATGCTCCTTTGCAGTCTTGTGAAGTGATTGCAAAAGAATACAGTGTTTCTCAAGCGTATAATATTTATGATTTACAGGCTAAGCAGTTAAAATATCTTGGTTTTCATATGAATCTTGCACCGGTTGCAGAACTTTGCACTCAAGATAATGCAGATTTTCTTTCGGGTAGAAGTTACGGTAATGAGCAGCAGGTAACAGATTATGCTTCAGCCTGTGTAACTGCCCATGAAAATAATAATGTTGCAACTGTAGTAAAACATTTTCCTGGAAATACAAATACAGATCCTCATTTAGGACTTCCAGTTATAAAAATGACAGAAGCTCAGATAAAGGAAAATTTAAAATGTTTTATAAATGTTTTACAGTCTAATCCTTCTGCTGTTTTAATGTCTCATGCAATTGTAGATTCAGTGGATCCCAATACACCATCTTGTCTTTCAAAAAAATGGGTAACAGATATTTTACGTAACGAATATGGCTATAATGGTGTTATCTTTTCAGATGATATTTTTATGGCTGCTCTTGCAAAAAATGGTTTTGATACAAAAACTGCAGTTATTATGGCTATTGAAGCTGGAATAGACTGCATTATGATTTCTGGAAAAAATATTAAATATCCGGTATCGGTACTAAAAGAAAAAGCTATGGAAGATGCCTCTTTTAAAGAAAAAATCCAGAATTCTTTTGAAAGAATTGTGAATTACAAAATTCAATCAGGAATTCTTGAATATAAAGCGCTAAAGGATGGTACTTTCACAATTCAGAATAAACCTGCAACTATAACTGCAAAAGATCAAAATGAACTTTTTGATGCAGCAAAAAATGAAAATCTGAAAATTTATAAATAAACGGGAATTTTTTTATGAAACAAAAACCTGTAAATCTGAAAGGAAAAGAAGGCTTTGAAGAATACTATTCCCAGTTATATGGAAAAAGATGGGAAGCCTTAAAAGAAGCTTTCCCAAAAGAAAACCAAAGTGTTGAATATAAAGTACCAGATGCAGAAAAATCCTATTTTCTAGATTCTGCCAGTGTACTTGCCGCTTTATGTCTTCCTGTAAAAGGTGCTGAAAATATATTGGATTTATGTGCTGCTCCTGGTGGAAAAACTTTAGTACTGGCTAGCAGAATGGACAAAGAGGCTAAACTTTCTGCAAATGAACGTTCTGGCGACAGAAAACACCGCCTGGATGTAGTAGTGCAGGAGTGTCTTCCTCCAGATATTTCTGAAAGAATTATTACTTCTTGCAGCGACGGTTCTACCTGGTGTACACGGCAGCAGGAATGTTTTGACCGTATTCTTTTAGATGCACCATGCTCTTCTGAACGTCATGTTTATTTAGATAATAAATATCTTTCGGAGTGGTCAAAAGCAAGGGTAAAAACTGTTTCAATGGAACAATGGGCTTTGCTTTCTAATGCATACCGCCTGCTTTGTCAGGATGGAATTTTGTTATATTCAACTTGTGCTTTGGCACCAGATGAAAATGACCGCATGATTGAAAAATTAGTTAAGAAATTTAATAAAGAAGGAAATAGTTTTGAATTGCTTCCTATGAATCCTGATGTTACAGAAATTGAAAAATTTGTAAAAATCAATATTCCAGAAGTTGAAAAAACAGAATATGGATTCCAGATTCTTCCTGATGTAACACAGGGAGCCGGACCAATTTATTTTTCAATAATTCACAAATTAAAGTCATGTTATTCTTGATAGAAAAACAGTTTTTGTGCATAATTGGAATGAATCTTTTAAAACCTAAGGACAATTACCTATGAATACAGAAATTAAGATTGATGAAAAACTCCAGAAAATTGTTCAGATTGAAAGAGAACTGGGAGAAATCCAGGACGTGGATGTTCTTCTTGAACGCATCCTTACAGAAACCAGAAGAATTGTAAATGCAGATGCCGGATCTATTTATGTAGTAGAAGGCAATAAACTTAAAATTAAGTATGGTCAGAATGATACACACTTAAAAGAAATGGCTCCTGGAGAAAAACTTCCATACACTGTATTCTCATTTCCAATAAATGAAAAACAGATTTGTGGTTATGTTGCCTTAACAGGTCAGCCATTAAATATTCAGGATTGTTATAGAATTCCAGAAGAAGCACCATATAAGTTCAATAAAAATACAGACTTAACTACTGATTATAGAACTAAATCTATGTACACATTCCCTCTTAAAATGGCTAGTGGAAAACTTCTTGGTGTACTTCAGATTATTAATGCAAAAGATTCGGAAGGAAATGTAATTAGTTTCGGTGAAGAAGCTGTTTTATTAATCGATCACTTTTCACAGAGTGCTGTTCAAGCTTTACAGCATGCTTATTTAACAAGCAATATGGTAAAACGTATGCTTAAAATGGCTGAATTCCGTGATCCAAAAGAAACATATCCTCATGTAGAACGAGTTTCTTCATATTCCTTAGAAATTTATGACCGATGGGCTTTTAATCACAATATTCCATTGGAAGAAATGCACAAATATCGTGATAATCTTAAAATTGCGGCTAAATTCCATGATGTTGGAAAAGTTGGTATTTCAGATGTAATTTTAAAGAAAGCTTTTCCTCGTTTTACAGACGAAGAAAGAAATATTATGAAAGGGCATACAATTATTGGTGCCCAGCTTTTTGAACCTCCAGAGAGTTCTCTTGATGTAATGTCTCAGGAAATTTCTTTACATCACCATGACAGATGGGACGGTGGTCCAACAGGATATCCAGGAAATATTAAAATAACAGACTTTTCTATTAAAGAAGGAGTTTTACCACAGGCTCCTGTATTAAAAGGTAAAGATATTCCTTTAAGTGCAAGAATTGTTGCTGTTGCCGATGTATTTGATGCATTAAGCCATAAACGTTGTTATAAAGAGTCTTGGACACTTGATGACAGTTTTGCTGAAATTCAGGACAATGCAGGTACTCAGTTTGACCCAGAAATTGTTCTAGCTTTTATGCAGGTAAGAGACAGAATCTGTTCAATTCAGCTGGCTTACCCAGACGAAGAAGATTAATTTCTGATTAAATTAAAGATTACTTTATCGAAAGAGTTCGCAAATGCTGCGAACTTTTTTTTGTCATAGCCTTCTTTGTAATGTTTCGAAAGTCCCATTTCTACAAGCTGTAAATCAAAATCTCTGTCAGCTAAAAGGCTTTTTATGTTTTCTTTATTAAAAATCGTTCCACGGTCATTAATACAGGCAATTCCCTTTGAAACAAGACGGTCAGCAAAAACAATATCTCTTGTAATTACAAGGTCCTTTTCACCTGCATTTTCAAAAATATAATTATCTGCAGCATCTTTACTGTCATTACAAACAATCATTTCAACAGGAAAACTGGTGTTGTTAGGAATTTTTTTATTTGCAACAAAAATTACTTTAAGAGAAAGTCTTGAGCCCATTTTAGCCACATGTTCTCTAACTAAAACAGGGCAGGAATCTGCATCTATCCAAATCTGATTATTCACTAATCTAAAACCTTATTTATTTTTTCAATCATGCGGAGTGTTCTTTCCTGAACTTCTGCATTATTGTCATTTGCCTGAGTTTTTACTGGAAGTGGTTGAGAATGAGAAGCAGAATTATTTTTAAGTTCTGCTACTGTAGATTTTGTTTTATATAATTCATCACAAAGCATAAGCCCTGCAAGAATTGATGTTCTAAGAGAATTGTTTTTTACTGCTGGAATTTTACTGACATCATTAACAATATTTTCATAATAACCCAAAAGTCTTTCCAGATGCTGGGAATCTTCTGTTGCTGTAATAGAAAATGATGTACCTAAAAGATCTATTCTGAGTTCACCCATTAGAAAATATCGAATCCAAATTCGTTGTTATTATTTTCATCATCTTCTGAATCATTTTCGTCTATGGTTTCTTCACCTAAAACGTTCATTGAGTCAAAATTCTGATTTCCAAATTGAGGTGTTTCATCTTCAGGATCTCTAAGCATTATTGTATCTGAATACTGCTGTGCTGTCTGATTTGAAAAAGAAAGTGGTTCTGGAGTAGAGAAGGAAGGTGTTGTCTGTTCAACAACTGGTTCTTCTTCAATTTCTGGTTCAAAAGTTACTTCCTGTTCTTCTACTGGTGCTGAAGGTATAATTGTTTCTTCAGTAATTGATGGTTCTTCAGTAACTGTTGGTTCTTTAAAAAAAGGAATGCTCTGGTCGTCTGTTTTCAAAATTGTATTTTCAATTGAATTCAAACGGTCCAGAGCCTTTTGAATCCCTGTTTCAATCTTGCCTTTATCGGCCTGGTAAAATGAAAGTTGCTCCGACTGTGACGACAACGCATTTGTGAGCTCTTTACATTTATTGCGAAGAGCATCGTTCTCGGCTTGTAGCTGTTGGATTTTTGCAACAGCACTTTCAATTTTCTGTTCCAATAAAGTGAATTGTTCCAGGGTATTCATAACTTATGCCTTAATAGCTTTTTTTGCTGCTTCTACAACTGCTTTGAAAGCTGTTGGATCTTCAATAGCCATATTAGAAAGAGCCTTGCGGTTCAATTTAATACCAGCTTTGTTAACTCCATTAATGAACTGAGAATATGTCATTCCTTCTTCACGAACTGCTGCGTTAATACGAGCAATCCACAATGAACGGAATTCATGTTTCTTGTCATGGCGATCAACATAAGCGTGATCAAGGGCTTTTGTTACAGCATCTTTTGCTGGTTTATAGTTTGATTTTCTGTCGCCTCTAAAACCTTTAGCAAGTTTTAAAATCTTAATACGGCGATTCTTTCTTTTTGTTCCGTCTACTGCTCTTGACATTTATTCACCTCATTAACCGTATGGAAGCATCTGCTTTCTGATTTTCTTTGCATCTGCTTCAGCTACATAACCTGCAGCACGAAGATTTCTCTTTCTTTTTGGAGAACGTTTTGTCAAAATATGACGAAGGTTCTGCTTCTTGTGTTTTACTTTGCCAGTGCCTGTTAAAGAATAACGTTTAGCAGCTGACTTCTTTGTTTTCATCTTAGGCATTTTCTAAACCTCTTATTTTGCGGCTTTTGCTGAGATTGTCATTGACATATTTCTTCCATCCATAGCGGCTGGCTTGTCAATGTTGTACGCCGAGGTAAGTCGCTTTAGCACCTCATTCAGAACTTCAAAGCCGAGTTCAGTGTGAGCTAATTCACGTCCGCGGAAACGGATAGTAACCTTAACTTTATCACCTTCGTCAAGAAATTCCTGTATATGTTTGGCTTTGGTGTCAAGATCGCCTGAACCAATTTTTGGCTGCATACGAATCTCTTTCATCTTTAATACCTTCTGATTCTTCTTGGCGTCACGGAGCTTTTTTTCCTGTTCGAATCGGTATTTACCATAATCAAGTATTTTACAAACCGGTGGGTTAGCATTAGGCGAAACCTCAACAAGGTCAAGATCCTTGTCCTGTGCCATTTTGAGAGCCTCTGTTGTTGCAACAATGCCCAACTGATTTCCCTCATCATCAATAAGACGTACTTCGCGAACACGAATCATATCATTAATTCGCTGTCCCTTATTGTTGTTGTTGTTATTAGCGTATGCCAACTATCCTCCTAGTGTTGAAAAACACATTAATCATATAGCGTGTTCTAATAGTATAATAAAAATCCTGATTAGTGTCTATATCAATATATAACATCCTGATGCTCAATATAAAAATAACTGCCTGAACAGAATCTTATCTTCCCTTGTTCTTTTATACTGTTCCCGTTAAAATAAAAATATGGCAGAATTTATATCATCATTTATAACTGGTTTTCAGGAAATTGTGAATAAGGATTTACCACAGCGGCTCCCAGGAGTTAAAATTCTTAACATTTTTGATGGCCTTGTTCACTATCAGTATGCCGGCGATTCCCATAATCTGGAAAAAATCATCTATTTTAATAATACTTTTTTTGTCTTAAAAACAATGAAAGGGAAGGGATTGAATTTTCCTTCTTTAGTTGGTGCTGTTGCCAGTGAAAAAAAATATTATTTAATTAATAAAGGAACATTCCGAGTCAGATTTCAGAATGAAAATCAATTTGCAAAAGTAGATAAAAATATTTCAAAAAAAGCAGAAGAAACAGTTCTTCGTAATTCTAAGCTTCAGTTAGACAGACTGTCTCCAACAACAGAAATCTGGTATTCAATTCGTAGAGAAGGTTTTGCTTTTTGCGGACAATTGGTTTCGAAGAGAGAATTTACTGAAAAAAATCTGAATAAAGGTGAACTTCGCCCTGAAATTGCTTATTTTATCTGCTGTTATTCAGACATAAAACCTGAAGATGTTATTGCTGAACCTTTCTGTGGTTATGGCTCCATTCCAGTTCAATTAATGAAGAAATTTCATTTTTCAAAACTTATTGCCAGCGATTTGGATAGTGAAAAAATTGAACTTGATTTACAAAAAAAACAATTAAGAGAAAATCCACAATTGGATCTTTCTGTAAATAATGCTTTTGAACTTCCACAAATAAAAGATAATTCTATAGATGTTGTCATTACAGATCCACCATGGGGATACTACGAAGATATTGGTGATGTGGTGGAATTTTATAAAAAAATGTTCACATCTTTTAAACGCATTTTAAAAACTGATGGACGAATGATTATACTTTCTGCCCGTAAAGAAGAAATACAAAAGGCTGCCTCAGAAATGAATGTTCAAATCTTAAGCAGCCTTAATACACTTGTTAATGGAAAAAAAGCTTCCCTTTACAAAATGATTTTTTAGTTTTCGTAAATAAAAGCAGGATATTTTCTTGTAGAATTCATCTGCTCAATAACTTTTAGAGGAAGTCCTGTTTGTGCAGAAATCTTTGAGTTTTCAATAGAAGATTTTGCATAAGAAAGTAAATCTCTAAAAGAAGATGTTTGTGGAACCTTAAAATCTATAATTTTATATTCCTGATTATTCAATTCATTTTTGCGTAAATCTTTAATCATTTCATCCCAGGTGCTGATTTTATCAATTAAATTTTCCTGAAGCGCCTGTTTAGCAGTGTAAATTCTTCCGTCTGCCAGCTGATAAACTTTATCAATTTCAATATTTCTTGAATTTGCAACGATAGAAGTAAACTGTTCATAACATTCATCTGCAATAGACTGCATAATAGCCCGCTGTTCATCTGTCATAGGTTCATTGTAATTTCCCATGTTTTTATTTTTGCCGGCATGAATTGTTTCAGATTTAATTCCAACTTTATCAAAGAATCCTGTTACTTCAAAAGTCTGGCCCGAAATTACACCAATGGAACCTGTAAGTGTGTTTCTGTTGGCATAAATTTTATTACCGGCGCAGGAAATATAGTAACCACCAGAAGCTGCTAAATCTTCCTGATATACATAAATTTTTCTTCCAGTTCTGGTGTAATCTTTTAATGCAAGATAAACTTCATCAGTCTGGTAAACAGCTCCCCCCGGACTATTAATATTTAAAGCAATTGCAACGTTTTTTTCATCTTTTGTAAGCTGTTTTATAACTGACATGAGCCAGTCCTGATTATATGCTCTGCTGTTTGAACCAATTTCTCCAGCAATATAAAGAGCTGCAATGTATTCAGAACTCTGATTAACTTTTACATTGTATGTTTTTGTATTTACAACAACCTCTTTTGTTACGCCATTTTTAATTCCATATATTACACAGCCTACACATGCAGCCAGTAATAAAATAAATATGAGTAATCCTGTAAAAAATCCTTTCTTTTTCATTATTCAAAATCCTCTACATAAATTAAGTTCTTTTCAAATGCTTCTTTAAGCAGTGCATGGTAAGTATTTACAATTGTCATTTTAAAGTATGGTTCTGTCCATAAAGTTGAAATGTTTAGAGTTATTAAAGATAAAAGATTCCATCCCAAAAAACTTAATCTAAGAACAAAAAGATCCCACAAATGACCTTTTGTAATTTTTATACTGATTTTAAGTGCATTTGTAATTTTACATTTTTCCTGTTCGGCTACAATGTAAGTTGTCATAGAATACTGGAGACTTTTTATTACACAAATAATAAAAATAAAAACTAAAGCTATGAATGTTAAAATTAATGTAGGAGTGTGAAGCTGTTCCGAAAATGCCGCTTCATTTCCGGCAAATGGCAATGTTATAAATGTAACGACAATGCTTCCAACAATAATAAATGGAAAAACAAGGAGCAGCCAGATAAAAAGCCATAATTCTTTCCATAAGGTTGTAAGTGTAGCACGAATCCAGTAATTAAAGCCTTTAATGTAATCTGTAAAAGTTACAGGTTCTGGAGACTGGGACATTTTTATAAAAATTCGTAATGTTGCAAAACCAATAATAGGAGTTACAAAAATTGAAATCCAGTTAAGAAGGGGAATGGATTGTGTTTCTCTTGAAGCTGTTATAACAATCTGGTAAGCATCTTTAACAGCACCACTTGCAAGAGTTGTAAAAAAATCTTTGTATGGAAATTGAAGTATTTCTGGCAGAGAAAAAAGAACATCAAAAAGAAGAGCAATAAGAGTAATAAGAACTGGAATAATCCATCTGCCTTTTAATTGGACTCTGGCAAACTGTTTATATTTTTTTCTATCAAACATTTAAACCTCCCCATTCAGGGTATTTTAATAATAGTAATAATAATTTTATCATATTATATAGAAAAAAAACAATAAAACAGAAAGAACCTGAGTTAAAAAAAAAGAGTTGAAAAACCTCACACGCTTTTCAACTCGATTTTCTAAAGTTAATATAAGCATTACAGATGTCTGGATGTCTACCACCCGTAAGTACCTTATGTATTAATTATCGGAATGAAAGATTCGAACATTAACATTTTTTCAAAAAAATTTTAAAAATATTCTTACTTTTATTTGTGTTCAACTCCCTTGACATATATGCCTTTTTTTTAGATTATATTTGCTTATATGGAAACTGAGAAATTAAATCATGCTTATTTAGAAACCCTTTCGTTTTCTGATTTATGCAAGATTGCAGATGAATTTGGACTGGATGTTCCAGAAAGTTTAAACAGAAGATTTTTAATTGGAGAAATTCTTGAATTAAGTGAAGAATCTTCAAAAGCAACTGGCGAAAGCATGGTAATTGCTTCTGAAGGAAATAAAACTTCTGAAAGAGAATTGCCAAAAAACTATAATGAAACACAAATTTCCTGTGTTTTGAGAAATCCCGTATGGGCATTTGTTTTCTGGAATATTAGTGAAAGCGACAGTCTTAAATTAAAAGAAATGCAGATTTCTAATCTTATGATTCGAGTTTGTATTCTTACTTCACCAGAAGAGTTAAAACCTGAACAGGCTTTTGAAGTAAATGTTTCTACAGATTCTCAGGAACAGTACATTTTATTGCCTTCTGGACAAAAATATTTTAGATTCGAACTGGTTTATGTTAATCATAATACTGGTCACGTTCTGGCTTTTTCTCCTGTTATTCAGATTCCTCAGCCTGCAAAAATTGTAAATGAATTCCAGCCTGGCAAAGAAAATGATTTTTCAGAAGTTATTAAACTTTCGGGAATCAATAAAGTTTTAATGAATCAGTATAAAAACCATAGACAATCTTTTTCGTAGAGATATTGTGAGAATATTCGTATGACAAAAAAATTAGTTTTTATTATTAAGGCAAATCAGGAATTTATTCGTCATCCAAAGGGAGAATTTGTAGAAGTAGAACCAGAAACAAACTCTCTTTTTGAAAATATTACAGACATCTATATTCCACTTTTATCTTTATTGGAAAAATATGAACAGGAACAAAAGAAAGTTACTATTGGATTAGTTCTCCCTCCTGTTTTATGTGCAATGCTGGAAAATCAGGAACTCCAGAATATGTATGTCAGCTGGCTTGATTTACGCATTGCCCTTGGTGAAAAAGAAATTGTAAGATGTGCTTCTAATCCTCAGCTTTTAAAAATTGCTGAAAAAACTTTAGAAAACTATAAAGAAAAGAAATCTCTTTTTATTGAAAAATATGAACAGAAGTTAATTCCAGCCTTTGCTTTGTTTCACAAAAAAGGTTATCTGGAATTATTGGGAACAACAGGAACAGATGTTTTCCTCCCTCATTATCAGGATATGACAGAAGTTATTTCTGCTCAGATTGAAACAGGTTTACAGGCATATAGAAAATCTTTTGGTGATTTCCCAGAAGGTTTCTGGATTCCTGAACTTGGTTTTACTCCAGGAATTGAAAAACTTGTAAAAGCATTTGGGTATTCATATACAGTTTTAGATGCCCGTAGCGTTCTTCTTTCTTCTACACTTCCTTCAAAAGGTATTTTCTATCCTGGCCGCACAGAAAATTCTCTGGCAGTTTTTACAGCAGATCCTTTATTGCAGGACGAAATTTTTGACGAAGAAGGTTTTTGTAATAACGAAGCATATAGAAACGAAAGCCGTGATATTGGTTTTGAACTTGCAGCTGCAGATTTACAGCCTGTTGTTGTTTCTGGTGGTGCCCGCATTTCTACAGGTTACAAATATTGGTCAGACAGCTTCGATGAAGATGATGATTTAATTTATGATATGGACAAAGCTTTTGAACAGGTAAAAAAAGATGCCGTTACTTTCTTAAATGAAAAGGGCGAGTTACTTACAAAAGCTGCTGAAGCTACAAATGCACAAGATTACGTTACCTTGGTTTGTCCTTTAGATGCAGAAAAACTCAGCAAAAACTGGGGTGAATGGCTTAAATGGCTTGAACTGGTAATTGATAATTCTGCTGCTTATGGTTTGGAAATTTCCAGTTGTAATTCTATGCTGGACAAACAGTACACATATGAAAAGATTCTTCCATATTATTCTTCTTGGAATGGGGCAGGATATGGCGAAACTCTTCTTTCAAGTAAAAACAGCTGGATGATGCGCTATATTCGTAAAGCCTGCGAAAGAATGATTGATTTAGCAGATCGTTTCCCAACAGATACAGGATTAAAAACAAGACTTTTGAACCTTGGCGCAAAAGAACTTTTAATTGCACAGTCCCTTGGCCTTGCTAAAATGATTGAAAATGATGATAATCCGGAATTTGCAAAAAGACGTTTCGAAGATTCAATAAATGCATTTACAGATGTTTTTGACTCTTTAGGTTCAAATACTGTAAGTACAGAATGGCTTACAACATTAGAAATTTATGATGATGTATTTCCTTGGATGAATTACAGAATCTTCAGTAAGAAAAAATAATAATCTAGTTTTCAGTAAAGAACATACTTTCACGTACTCTTTGAATCATGTCAATCTGAGCCTGAGCACTTTGTATTCCCACAATGGCAGGATCGTATCGTTTGTCTATTTCCAGAACTTTCTGCCAGGTTTCAATTGCTTTTTCCCAGTTAGAAGAGTAGTAGTAAACAAGCCCCTGATTATAAAGCACGTCAATTTCTTTTTGAACAACAGCACGGCCTCTGTCACCTAAAAGCATTTGTGCAGAAAGACTTATTCTGTTTATTGGAGCTACAGATGTTGTAAGGTCTAAAGTATAGTTCAGGTTTACTTTTGTGTTATTCATTTCAAACTGACCGCCGGCACTTAAACGAGGATTTCCACCTTTAAGTTCAAACCCAACCAGCAAACTGAAATTCTGACTGAAACTAAAATCTGCACCAACATTTAAAGAAAAAAGATTGTATTCTTTAAGATTTAAAAGATTTACAGGCTGTTTTATATCTGCAGTAACAGTTAAGAATGGGAAAAATTTTACAGACATACCTGCTGCAAGATAAGTTGGCAGAGGATCATCAATCTGAAAGTTAGAACCAATTCCCGTAAAACCAATACCTACATTCTGCGCTGAAACACCAATTCTTACATTTGGATCACGGGAAGCAAAATATTTTAAAAAGTTAAACTGAAGTACAAGACCGAAGTCGGCCATTACAGCAATACCAGACTGACTAAAGCCTGAACCTTTTATAATTGCATTTGTATCATTATCTGTAAAATCAGGAACACCACGCCAGCTTGTTTTAAAAGATGTGCCAAGGGCAAAACCTTTAAAATCATAACCAGCTAAAAAATTGTATGAAGCATTTACAGCCATTGTTGTTTCTGAATAATAACCAGAGGCAGCTCTTTCGCCACTAATGTTGTATTCGGTGAAAGGAACGTAAAAACAGTTTAACTGACCGCCAAAACCAAAATGACCATAACGGGTAGTGTAACTGATTGTTTCCATTTTTGAATCTGCGATCCAGGAGTTGTGGAAAATTGAAAGCATGGTCTGCTTTTGAACACTGCTGGCACCTGCATTAAAAGTAATGTAGGACGCATCATCACACAAACCTGTAAATGCATTTCCTAAACTTTCGCTTCTTCCGCCAGGTGGAATTAAAAGGGAACGGTAGGCTGTAGTTCCGTCTGAGTCACTGGTAATTCCCGAAAAAATAGTGGTCATGGCTGTAGAAACATCTGTAAAGTCTAGAGCCATAATATTTTGCGAGAAGATTAAAAATGTCACAAAAAATACCAGTAAATGTTTTTTCATACCCATTGTTACCTTTAATAACAATATTACTTATTAAAATATACTTAATTATCGGATTTTTTTCTGTTAATAATAAATAATATTACCGAAAATATAATATATTATAAGATGACGAAATGACGAAAAAGGCATTGTTTTTGACATTACTAATTTTTCTCACCCTTGCACCTGTATTTTCTCAGGAAAAAGAGCTGGATAGGTCTTTGGATTATATCGAAGCAGAAGATACAGATAGTGATGTTATGTCTTTATTTGAAATTCAAAAACTTATTCGTGCTACAGATTATAACAGAGCTCTTCAGGAACTGCATAAATATATTGAAAAATATCCAGACCGTTTTGACAATGCAGAAAGCTTAATCAGAACAATTATGTCTCGCCGTCAGCGTTATTCTAAATTAACAGAAAGGGTAATTAAAGTTAGTACAGAAAATCCTGATGATCACATTACACCGTCTCAGATTATTCTGGAAATGAAAACTCTGGAAAAAAATCCGCCGGAAGAAATAAAAACTGTTATTACCATGCTGGAAGACCTGCATCTTTTTAAATATTATGCATATCTTTTTGACACAATTCAGACCGAATCTTCAAAACTTGTAAAAACAAATGGGGCAGACGCTGCAGTTACAAAAATTGAAGAAGGGTTCTGGATTTATAAAGAGGAATTTCAGGATCAGTGGGCAGATAATCCTGCAATCGTAAAAGAAGCGGAAAAAATTGAAAACAAATTGAATGAATATCTGGCTTCGTTCCAGAATGCTGATTTTAGAAAACAGTTTACATCACTTATAGCCTCATTTATTAAAAATGTTGAAGATGATAAATACGAAGCTGCAAATGCTAACTTAACTCAGCTTCAAAATATTTTTACTCAATATGCAAAACTCAGAAACAACATTGTAATTTGTGGAAATGAATTTGGTGCTTTGTATGAAAAACAAAAGGCTATCAGACCAGAAATTACAGATGCTTCTTATCTGCCATTTATGCAGCGTTTTATAGCAGGTGTTTCTTCTATTCCGGATTCAGGTTTAGTGGGAGTTATGGATTACGAATTTACAGCTAAACTTGAACAAATGAAAACTGCAGTAGCAAAAACTTCAACAAAACACTCATCAACATATCTGGCTGCTCTTCCAAAAGTAATAACCGGCGAATCTGTTGATTTAACAAATCTTGGACGCATGGAAAATTATTCTTCAGTTATAGCAAATTATGCAGATATGGGTAAAAAAGTTAATGAATTTTACAGCTTGATAGATACAGGTTCTAAGACAAAATACAATCCATATCCTCAGTACAATACAGCTCTTGATTATTTAACATATATTTCAAAGAAAACAAGAGATTTGTATCCAATTGCAACTGCGTTAAACAAAGAAATTGCTTTACAAAAAACACTTAGAACAAATCTTAAAACAAATAAAAATCAGGAAGATTATGACAGTTCAAAATATATCCGCCAGATTTTCGATTCAGTTTCATCTATGAGTAAAATTACCGGTACAAGAGAAAGCCTTATGCCGGAAAATACAGATAAAGCTAAATCTGATAACGGTAAAATGGACTGGACAAAAAATACAAATCAGTATGTTACTTACGTAGATGAATTATTTAAAACTACTCAGAATACTGTTATTCAGTCCTGGTCAGAAATTTCTCAGAGTTTTATTGATGATGCAGCAACTTATGAAAAGGTTATTAAAGATTATAATCAGTATGCATCTGTATTCCAAAGAGGATTTGCAAAACCTCTTACAGAAGCTCAGTATAATAATTTTAAACAAGATCCTGCTGCTTTACTTGCTTATGCAAAAGCTCATGCTTCAGAAAAAGCAGAAAACGCAAAATATTTCTATCCTGATTTGTCACTTGTTATGACAGAAAACATGGAAAATGTTTCTAAGAATTATGAACAGGCAATGAATAGCGCTCAGGAAGAATTTGAATATAATTTACAGAATCATCCTGAATGGAAAAATAACAAACAGATTACAGATATTGTAAACAATTCTGCTTCTTATATGAATAAAAAATCTGTAGAACTGGCTTCTATGCGTGAAAGTGCTTCTGCAGTAGTTAGTAAAGCTAAAACAGATATTGCTGCAGCTGAAGAAGCTAAAAAGCAGGGTGATAAATACTATTCAGATTCTGTTGGTGCTTATAATAAAGAAAAATTTGAACAGGCCGAAGACTTGCTTGTTAAAGCCAGTGAAAAATATACAGAAGCTCTTGAATTAAAAGAAGATCCTGAATTACGAAGCAGCATTGATAAAAAACAGTTAGAACTTTCTATGAAGATTATTGATGGACGAAACGAAATTGTCATTCGTGAATCCCGTGCATTGTATACAAAGGCAAGAAATGCTCAGACTGCAGATAATTATGATGATGCAGAAATATTCATTAATCAGGCTATTGCTAAATGGGCAGAAACTCACGATGAAGAAAACGAAGAATTTGCTGATTTAAGAAATCTTATTAATACAGCAGTTTCTATGAAAACAGGTCGTGTTCTTACAATTTCAGATCCACTTTATGCCGAAATGTCTCAGCTGTTGAGTATTGCTTATCAGTATTATGATAAGGGTAAAGTTTTTTATGACAAGAAACAGAAAGAGCAGGGCGATGCAGCTTTGGTACTTGCTGTAGAAAATTTACAGAAAATTAAGAAAGTTTATCCTATAAACCAGGAAGCTTCATTATTAATGCTTAAAATTGACCAGCTCCAGGATCCTGAAAAATTTAAGGCAGAGTTTGGTCAGCGAATTAATGATGCTGTTGCAAAATGTAAGAGCTCTGCAACTCAGATTGAAGGTTATAACGAACTTATGACTTATTACAATCTGGATCCTAATTACAAAGGTTTAAAAGATACTGTCTATAATATAGAAATCCAGCTTGGTTTACGTGAACGACCAATTGATAACAGTGCAATTGCAAGAGCCAGAAGACTTACAGAAGAAGCCCGTTCTTTGTATAATTCTGCAGGAAACGATTCTGATAAGTTAAACAGAGCATTGGATAGAGTAAAACAGGCTCTTGCATTAAACCCTAATTACACAACTGCCGAACAATTAAAAGACCGCATTGAAACAAAACTTGGTGGTTCTGCAGTTATTGTCTTAAGTTCTGCCGACAACGCATTGCTTACAAGAGCTAAAAATGAATATCAGGCCGGCCGCATTGATGAAGCCAACCTGATTATGATTCAGCTTTTGAACAATAATCCTCAGAATATTAAAGTTAAATCAGTTTCGGACTTAAAGAAGAAGATAGATGCAAGGTTGTAGTTAATGAAAGTTAATTTTGTAAAAAAACTACATTCAGATTTTTCTCACAAAATAAAAAGCATTTTTATATTATTGTGCCTTGCTTTGTCTTCACCAGTTTTTGCCCAGCACACTTTCTTTTGGGATAATGCCAGAACAGTTTCTGCAAGAGACAGCTGGTTTCCTAGAACTGTAGATTACAACAATAAATCTTATGTTTTCTGGGAAGAAGTAGATTCAGCCAAAAATCAGATTTGGATTTCCAGCCGCTGCTACACAACCACAACTGATTACACAGATAAAATTCGATTTGCGGGGCCATTTCCATATTCTGGTGAAGTTCCAGATATGTATTCCGCAGCTATTTCAAACACTGGTACTATAATTGTTGCAGTTGCCAGTGATGATAAAGGAATTCAGGTTTTTGCCAGTAAAGATGGTGGAACAACATATACAGACAAACTTATATCTTCTACAAAAGATATGATTGCGCCTCGTGTTTACAATGCAGAAAATGGTCGTTTCAGGCTTTTTACATCTGTTATTGCAGACGGTGGTTTCCAGCTTTATTATGCAGATTCCAGAGACGGTCTTTCCTGGTCATCTTTTAAAAAATTTAATCCGGGTTCAAATTTTAGAAATCCGTTCCTTCCTGTATCCATAGTCAGTGGAAACTCTGATATTGTTGTTTTTCAGGCGCAAAGTTCCTCTTCTGTATTAAACCGTTATTCGTATCAGTTGTTTATGACAACTACAAAAGACGGTTCTTCCTGGACAACACCAGTATTACTTACAGATCAGAATTCTCTTCCAGAATCAGATCCAAAAAACTATGCTTCTTATCAAAACCAGAGACCAAATATTTATCAATTTAAAAACAGAATCTTTTTGGCATGGGAACGAACCGAAAACATAAATTCTCAAATCTGGATTGCAGAACTTGGTAAAAATGGAATGATACCAGGCTCTTCATTTCGTTTAACTTCAAAGGGTAGTGCAAGCCGACCACTTTTCTTTGAATATGATGACACTTTGTGGATTGAATGGTTTGATAACAGAAATGAAAAACAAGAAGTCTATATGGCAGAAAAAATAGGGGAACGTTGGGATGAAAGAAAACTTATTTCAAATAAGTATGACAGCATGTTTTCAACCCCTTCTGTTATTTATGACACAAAAAATGTAAAGCGTCTGTTTATGATTTATCAGCAATCAAGTACCAGCAATAATGTTGTAACAGCACTTATGCCAGATACTACTGTTGATCAGCCAAAAATTACATCATCAACATATTCTATTGGAAAACGAAGCAGAGAACGAACTATTAATTATAAAATTACCTTCCCAGACGACTCTTCTGGTTTAGAAGGCTATTCATATACCTGGGGTAAAGAAAATGAAATTGTTCCAGAAGAAACAGTTGCTCATTCAATCAGAGAAAAAAGTATTTCTGTTACTGCAGAAGATGATGGTATTTATAATCTTATTATTGCAGTTAAAGATAAAGCTGGAAACTGGTCTTCTCCACAAACAGTAGCTTATCACAGAGATTTAACGCCACCTGCCGCACCAGGTTTTGCAGAATATGAAAAAGATGACTACGGTTTTGCGGTAACAAATACATTTGATTTTACCTGGACTCCAAGTACAGATTCAGATGTTGCAGGTTATAACTATCAGCTTGAATACATTGGTTCTATACCAAATGCATATGTTGTAAATAAAACTCATTCTATCTCACAAACTCCAGAAGAAGTTGTTCAGGCTATGGCTCAGGTATTGGAAAAATATCAGCCAAAACTTGAAAACGTAAAGAAATTAAAATCTTCAATATTGACTTCTGATATTAAGTCAAAAACATTTAATAACAGAGATAATGGTATTTACAGATTCACAGTTTGTGCTGTAGATGAGGTTGGAAATGTCAGTGAGCCAGCTTCTATTCTTGTTGCATTGAATAAGTATCGCCCAACCACTTTTGTTACATCCGCTTATCAGACTGCTAATAAGCTTGGAGAACTTGAATTAACAATTAATGGTGGTGGTTTTACATATGAAGGTATAATCAATAAGATTTATATAGACAGAGATGGCAAAGCTCCTTACGATTTAGTTCTTTCAAGAGATAAGGGTGAATTTAAACTTCGTTCTGACAATAAAATCACAAATGTTCAGATTGGAACTGCATTGGACGAAGGTACTTATAGAGTAGGGCTTGTTCATACAGACCGTGGTTTATATTTTACCGGTTCAATATTAAAAATTGATCAGAATGGTACTGTTAAGATTCAGTCAGAATATCAGGTTGAATCAAAATACAGATTTATTGATTCTCACTATAAACTTACTATTGCAATAGGAGCCGTTGTATTAGCCCTCCTTATTATAGTAGTCGCACTCATTATTTTATTTACAATTTATACACTTACCAATAAAACAAAAGAAAGAAGAATTATCTTAAAAGAAATAAAAGCTCTGCTTTCGGGAGAAGCTATGCCATCATTAAAACGACAAAAGAATGGAAAAAATGAAAAACAGCGAAGTCTTAGAGGTAAACTTGTAATTTTTACTATTATTATTGTAATACTTGTAACACTCTTCCTTACACTTCAGAACGGTTTAAACATGATTAATACCCAGCAAAATACTATGGCAGACGCCCTGCAGAATAAAATTTCTGTATTGCTGGAAAGTTTAACTTCAGGTGTAAAAAACTTCCTCCCAACACAAAACGACCTGGAACTTGGTGCTCTCCCATCACAAAAAGATGCCATGGTCGAAGCAAAATATGTAACAATCATAGGTGAAAAGAGTTCAGAACTTGAAACAGATGATGAAAGTATTGCCTATATTTGGGCAACAAACGATCCTGACATTGAAATGAAAGTTAAAGATTTTGGACAGAATGGTATTGTAGCAGGACAAACCCGTGCAACCGATCCAGAAATTCTTCAGATTGTTAAAAAATTTGAAAATATAAATGAAGCTGCAGGAGCTAAAGTAGATACAATTTCTCAGCAGATTGCCGGTTATTCAGCACAGATTACAGCTTTGGCTGAAAAAACAGATGAAAATTCAATTCAGCTTAGAAATGACCTTTCGGATCTTTCAACACGATTAAGAAACGAACTGAATAATGTACTTACTCAGACTGCTTATGAATATTCAGGTTCAACACCTAACTTTACTCACGAAATTCTTGCTTCAGAAACAACAGATTATCTGTTCTATAAGCCGGTTCTTTATCGTTCAGGTTCTTCTGCAAACTATCTTCATGGTGTAATTATTATTCAGGTTTCCAGCCAGAGTCTTGTAGATGAACTTCATGCTGAAATTAGAAATGTTATTATTACCGCTGCAATTGCGGCTATTGCGGCACTTATTTTGGGAACTTTGGCAGCATGGCTTCTTGCAAGCGTCATAGTAAAACCAATTAAAAAACTGGAAAGCCAGCTGGTAGATATTGGTATTATCATGACTCGTGAAGCAAAAGAACGAATGCGACTCTCCAATAGAAAAATCGAAATTAAGAGTAAAGATGAAATTGGACACTTAGGTCAGGTAGTAAATTCCATGACAGAACAGCTGGGAAAAGCTGCAGAAGATGAATTCTTAAATAACGACGGTAAGAAAGTTCAAGGCCGTTTTGTTCCTCTGGCAGAAGATGGTTCTGGCGGAAAACTTCCAATTGTAAAATATAAAGAAGAAAAACTTGATTTATTTGCTTTCTACAAAGGTGATTCCCCTGTTTCCGGTGATTATTTCGACTTTAAACAGTTAGATGACAAATGGTATGTATTCATCAAATGTGACGTTTCGGGTCATGGTGTTCCAGCAGCTCTCCTTGTTTCTGTAGTGGCAACAAAATTTAAAGATTTCTATTATAATGCCAACTGGAACTATGCTAAGAATGGTATAAATCTTAAAAAATTCGTTTCGTCAGTAAATGATTTTATTTACGATTTAGGGGCCCGTGGAAAATTCAGTACAATCAATATCAGTTTGTATAACAGAGAAACCGGTGAATTGTATAACTGTAATGCCGGGGATAATAAAATTCATATTCTCGATGCCCAGACAAAACAACTTAAAGAAATCACACTTTCAGATGTAACCCCAACTGCTGGTGGTATTCCTTCAGATTTAATCGAAATGAAAGGTGGATTTAAAGTTGAAAAATTGCAGCTTAATAGGGGAGATATCCTCTATCTTTATACAGACGGTATAGATGAAGCAGAGCGCCTTGTCAGAGACTTTGACTTTACAGTAAAAAAAGAAGTAAAAGAAGAAAAGCGACTGAATAGAGAAACTGGAAAAGAAGAAATTACAACACAGATTCTGGAATTAAAAGAACAGTTTGGACAAAAGCGTATAGAAGATATTATTCAGGCTGTTGCCCGTAAACAGACATATATTCTGGAAAAACAGGACAATCCAGTTCCATCAGATATTCTGGAATTCGACTTTTCAACTTGCGAAGGAACACTGGAAGAATCAATAGTAGCACTTGCTTCAATTGAAAGAGTATTCCGCATGCTTAAAACACCAGATGTTCGAGAAACAAACGAAATTACAGTAGATAATTTTGTAGACGATTTCCTAAAAGAACATTTTAATCTTTATTCAAAATACTGTATCCCTGCAACTCGCACAGAGTTAGATTCTGGTGACAGTAAATCAACCAGCGAACTGGATAAGATTCTTAAAACAGAAGATGAAAATGTAAGGAAATATTCATATATTGCAGAAGACAAACAGGCAGATGATATTACTTTAATAGCAATTCGCCGCTTGTAAAAAATAATAGAGAGGATTTTAATATGGAAGAAGAAAAAGAATTACAAGAAAAAACTGCTTTAGAAACAAAGAAAACAGAAACAACAAAAACAACTGAAAATGCAGAATCCTCAAAAAATAAGGATACAGAACAGAAACTGAAAGATTTTATTTCAAAAGCTTCAGAATTTTCTGCCCATGTTATAAAAGATGTATCTGCTGCAGTAAAGAAAACAAGCGATAAAGGTGTTATAAAAATTTCAATTCAAAACCTTAAATCTGGAAGAGAAAAAAAATATGCCGAAATGGGGCAGAAACTTTCAAAATTATTAATGCAGAAAGGCTCTTCTCTTAAAAATCTTGAATCAATCAGCGAAACTCAAGAAAATGCAGACTTACTTCAGCAAATAGAGGAATGTCAGAAAAATATTGTAAAAATCAATAAAGACATTTCAAAACTGGAAAAAAATCTGGAAGAACTTAAATAGATTGTCTATCGCGATTTTCTGTTAATAACTGCATATATAACTGAAATCGGAATCAGAAAAAATATAGTCACAAACAAAGCCTCTGCTATTTCCTTATTTTTAAATAGATTTATAAACTTTTCCATAAATACAGCTGCAAAATCATATTTAAAAATAAGAAGCAGAAATAAAATCATATATGCAAAAATCAGAAGTATGCTTAATAACAGTGCTATATATGGACTACGCTTTCTCTTCATAATTTACCTTT
>JAKSTH010000027.1 GCA_024402655.1 Treponema sp.
CGGTAACCTTTGTGAGCTTCAACCCAGTCAAGAAGTGTAATTTCGTACTGTGCGAGTTTTTCAAGGATTTCAGGTTTTTTGTTTCCTGCTCCAAGTTCTTTAGCCATGTCAGCAGCAACTTCTTTAATACGTGGGTCACCAGCGTGTTTGTTGAATGCTTCGAACAAGTCAAGTTCTGAGTTTTCTTCGATTTCAACACCGAGGTTGTAAAGCTGTTTGATTGGTGCGTTACAAGCAAGGAAGTTTAATGGACGTGGTCCGAAAGAAATAATCTTCAAGTGATTCAAAGCGTATACAGCTTTTGCGATTGGTGCAAATTCGTGAATCATGTCTGCACACTGTTCAGCTGTTCCTACTGGATATTCAGGAATGTAAGCTTTGATGTTGCGGAGCTTAAGGTTGTAAGAAGCGTTGAGCATACCACAGTAAGCATCACCACGACCCTGGATAAGTCCACCGTTCTTAGATGTTTCTTCTGCAGCTGCACAGAACATCTTTGGACCTTCAAAGTGTTTAGCCAACAATGTTTCAGCAATTTCTGGACCGAAGTTTCCAAGATAAACACAAAGTGCATTACATCCAGCCTTCTTAATGTCTTCCAAAGCCTGAACCATATGGATTTCGCTTTCTACGATACAGATTGGACATTCGTAGATTTCGTCAGCTCCATATTTTTTTGTGTAAGCTTCAACTAAAGCTTTTCTTCTGTTTACAGAAAGTGATTCTGGGAAACAGTCGCGGCTAACAGCTACGATACCAATTTTAATTTTTGGTTTATTCATTTTTTGCTCCTATAAATTAATCGTTTTAAACGACAATATACTTATTTTATTTGAATTTTATATCTTTTAATGCAGAAGTCAAGCAGAGAATTTACCTATAATTGGTATAAATTCTTACGAATTTTGTCATTTTTAGCATTTTTTTGAAAAAGATTTATTCTTCAGCTTTTTTCAATGGTGCTTTAAAACTCATTATGCGTGGAGTTGGAATCTGATCAAACTGAACAGTATAAGTATGTTTTACTTCATCAATCTGTTTTATAGTTCCAGTTCCAAGAATACCATGAACAACCCGGTCGCCTTCTTTTAAAGCTGCAAGTCCCGTCATTTTCGAAAGGAAAGTATTGCTGTCATCAATATATCTTTTTGTATTTTTCACAAGATTTTCAGGAAGCTCTACTTCGTAATGCAACAAAGGTTTTTCTACATCGAAAATAAAGCGGGAAGGGAATCTAAAACCAAAACCTTGTGTTGTACCTTCTGCTTCTGTTAAATACAGCCTGTCTTTTGCACGAGTAAAAGCTACAAATCCAAGGCGCCTTTCTTCTTCCATAGATGCCTGAGAATCTATTTTTTTACTTGGGAACATATTTTCGTTCATGCCGGCAATAAATACAACAGGAAATTCCAGACCTTTTGCAGTATGAATTGTCATAAAGCGAATGCAGTCTTTTGTAGTTCCTAAATCTGAATTTGTATACAGTGCTGCATGTGAAAGATAATTTTCCAAAGAACATTCTTCTCCACAAGAAGTTTCGTATTCGTAAATAGACTGCTTTAATTCTGCAAGATTGTCCAATCGTTCCTGGCTTCCTTCTGTACGCAGTGCCAGCTCGTATCCTGAATCGTTCATTAAATGACTGAACAGTTCAGAAATCTGTCTTTTAGAATAAGTAGCTGCATAATTTTCTATTAAATCCACAAATTCACGGGCTTTTGTATTATTAAAAATTTCGTTGTCTAAATTTAATTTAAGGGCTTCATACAAACTGCCCCCATTGTTTTCCACCTGCTCTTTTAAAAAGTTCATGCGGCGTTCTCCAATATTTCTTTTTGGAGTATTTACAACCCTTATAAAAGAAAGATCATCTTTATAAGCAATCATTCTTAAATAACTAAGAGAATCTTTTATTTCTTTTCTGTCAAAAAATGGAAGCCCGGAAAACAAAGTATATGGAATTTCTTTTTTCTGAAAAACTTCTTCTATTGTTCTGCTTATATAATGGGCTCTGTATAAAACAACAATATCAGCAGGAGTAAAACCTTGTGAAATCAGATCTTTTACTGTTTTAGCAATATATTCTGCTTCATCTTCTGCTGTTTTCCCGTGATAATAAACTGGAAGAGCTGCATTTTCCGCCTCTCTTGTTGCAATCAGATTTTTTTCTATACGGGTTTTGTTTTTATTAATAAGTGAGTTTGCTGCAGAAATTACTGGTGGCAAAGAACGATAATTCTTCATCATCATAATAGTCTGAGTGTTTTCGTGATTTTTATCAAAGTTTAAAAGATAGCGGACATCTGCCCCACGCCAGGTATAAATAGTTTGGTCCGGATCTCCCACTATAAAAAGGTTTTTGTGATATTCGCATAAAACTTCCATCAGTTCATACTGAATTTCATCAATATCCTGGAATTCATCTATCATTATATATTCCAGTCGTTCCTGCCATTTTCGTCTTATGTCTGCATCCTGCTGAAAAATATAAAGAGAAAACTTTATAAGATCATTGTAATCAAGTCCAAAACATTTCTTTTCCTGATACAAATAACCATAAAAAATAATGTCTTCTGGTTTTGTAGCCTTAAGATACTTTTCGTGAATTTCGTCTAAAGACATGCGAATCATATCTTCATAATAAAAAGGTTCTTTATCAAGTTTACGAATTTCTATCATGTCCCTTGCATTAGAAAAGGTCATCTGTCTTAAAGTTAAACCACGCTCTTCATAAATAATCTGAAGCATGGCATCTATATCAGAATTATCTAAAACAAGAAAACTTTTAGGATACTGAACTGCATTGGAATCTTCCTGAAGAACACTTACACAAAAACCATGGAAAGTTGAAATATAACCTGTATCATTATCACCAGTGAGTTTTCTGATTCTGGAACGCATTTCATTGGCTGATTTATTTGTAAAAGTAACACAAAGAATATGAGAAGGAAGAATTCCCATTTCGTTTACAAGATAAGCAAATCTATAAGAAAGAGCTCTTGTTTTTCCAGAACCGGCTCCGGCAATTACCCGTACAAAACCTTCTGTTGTAGTAACCGCCAGTTTTTGTTCTTCGTTCAGTGTTTCAAAATCCATATACATAAATATAGCATAAAAAAAAGGAATTGTGTTTTCCCCGCACAATTCCTTTTATAGTTTTATTTGCCTGATAGGTTAATAATTATTTCTTATTTGCAATGTCGATATTAACACCAACAAGACCAACAAATGCACCAGCTTTAGCTTCTGTTGTATCTGGATGTGCAATGAGCCATTTATTTCTTGCCCAAAGCAATTTGTCTTCAAAGTCTTTTTCTGTAATAGCAGGTTTTTCTGTATTTGTATCTTTTGGCAATACGATGATTACACGGAAACCATCTGTAACAACTTCACCATTTTTTACTGCGTTACATGGAGCATAGTGTAATGTTGTTTCATAAACCTGAACGATTGTTCCTGCTGGTACATAGAATGCTTCTACAGCAGATGTGTTCAATTTTCCATTTTTTACTGACTGAAGTGGTGCAAGTAAAAGAACGATATCGCTAGAAGGAATGTTTAATTCTGAACCGCGGTGCCATTCAAGACAGTTTAATTTTGTATTGTTACCGTTACAGTATCCAACCTGAATTGGCATTCCACCGTAAGCATTTTCGCTGAATTCTTTTGCAATTGGCAATGATTCTAATCCTGCATCACCTGGTTCATAAATTACTGCATCTGCAGGTTTTTTTGTTGTATCGTCCAATTTTTTCAAAAGGTCTGTTACATCGTAACCTGTAAGAACCTTTCCATATTTTTCAAAGCTATGAGAGAAAACTGATTTAATACGCATTTTTTTTATTACTCCTTAATTTCCCTTTATTAGGAATTAATATAATTCTAACATCCAAATACAGAATTTGCATTAGGTAAAATTCCTATATTGATATTTTTTTTTATATAAACTCGCTCTATAATATTTGCATGAGTATTTATAAAATCGGTTGTGCCAATATCATTTGTTCAGATTATCCAGATCCAGATATTATTCGTGTAGATGATGTTTATTATATGGTAAGTACTACCATGTATTTTTTCCCAGGATGCGTAATCCTGCGTTCCTATAATCTTTTAGACTGGGAATTCTGTACTTATGTGTATGACCAGCTGGAAGATACTCCAGGACAGAAACTGGAAGATAACAGGGGTGTGTATGGAAGAGGGATGTGGGCAGCATGTCTTAGACATCACAACAATAAGTTTTATGTTTCTTTTGTTGCTAACGATACCCACAAAACATATCTTTATACTGCGGATTCTATTACAGGTCCATGGCACAAATCCAATATAGAAGGCTTTTATCATGATATGTCTATTCTGTTTGATGATGATGGAAAAGTTTATTGTGTCCATGGAAATATGAACATTCATCTAACAGAGCTGGAAAAAGATTTAAGTGGTCCCAAAAAAGGCGGCATAGATAAAATCATCCTTCAAGATAATCCGGAAAAAGTTTGTCTTGGATACGAAGGAAGTCACATATATAAAATAAACGGCAAATATTATATATTCTTCATTCATTTTCCAAACGGCAAATACAGAACCGAAGCTTGTTTTTACTCAGATAAAATTGAAGGGCCTTATACAGGTGGAGATGTTCTTTGCGCAGATTATAAAAACTGGAAAAGTGGTATAGCTCAAGGTGGAATAGTCCAGGCTCCGGACCACAAGTGGTATGGTATTTTGTTTCAGGATCACGGTGCGTTGGGGAGAGTGCCAATTCTGGTTCCTGTGGAATTTAATAATGAAGGTTTCCCTGTTTTTGGAAATACAACATCTTCTCCAGAAGAAATCACTGTCTTAGATAATCGTCCTGAATATAAATACAAACCTTTATACAGCAATAATTTTTTAGACTCCTGCTGGCAATGGAATCATTATCCAAACAAAAAACTTATAGAAATATCTGAAGATAAGGTTTCCCTTAAAACAGAAAAAATTGTTACTAACATTACTCAGGCAAATAATACTTATACACAACGGGTTTATACAGAACATTGTTGTGGCTCTGTAACAATGGATGCCACATATATGAATGAAGGGGATTATGCAGGCCTTTGTGCTTTAGAAAGCGAATATGCTTTTATAGGCCTTACAAAAGAAAATAATCAGCTTTATCTTGTAAAAGCAATCCATAAATCTAAAAACAGTCCATGGGCTATGAATGTTTATGATGAAGAAGCTCCCGAGATTGTAGAAAAACTTCCTGTAAAAAGTCCTGTAATAAAACTTCAGTTAGCTTTTAATCTGGAAAAAGAAGCGCAGACAGTTCAACTGTCATATGCAAGTTCCGGAGACGATTTTATTCCTTTTGGAACACCTGCTCCTTTACGATTTACACTAGATCATTTTACAGGTGTAAGATTTGGACTTTTCAACTATTCCACAAAACTTCCTGGTGGCAAAATAGAATTTTCTGTTTTTAAAATAACAATTTGTTAAGTATATGGATAAATAACTTTTGTTCAGATAAACTCTACCTATAAGTTATGGCAATAGAAATTTTTAACAGAACAGAAATGAAATATTTCCTCACCACAGCACAAAAAGATTCTTTGTTGAATGTTTTATCAGAATATATGGATTGTGATAAATTCAACAAAGGTGGAAAACCATATACCATTTGCAATCTTTATTTAGACTCACCTGCCAATGAATTAATTATCCGTTCTTTAGAAAGTCCTTCATTTAAAGAAAAAATCAGACTTAGAAGTTATGGACCTGTTACTCTGGAAGATACAGTTTATTTAGAAAGCAAGAAAAAATATGATGGGGTTGTAAATAAAAGAAGATCCAGCTGTTATCTTTCGGATGTTTATAATTATTTTGAAAATGGAGTTTTACCTGTTTCAGAAAAATCGAATCTGCAGGTTTTAAAAGAAATAAATCATACTATGGAGTTTTATCAGTTAAAGCCAAAAGTGTTTATTTCCTATGATCGCTTTGCCTTTTTTGAAAAAAATAATTCAGATTTCAGATTAACAATAGATAACAATATTCAAACCAGAAGAACTGATTTAGATTTACAAATTCCGCCTTCTGGAAATCAGTTATTAAAAAATGATCAATGGCTTATAGAAGCAAAAGCTTTTAAAACTTTCCCACTTTGGTTTGTAAATTTTCTTTCAGAAAATAATATAAGCCGCACTTCCTTTTCAAAGTACGGCACAGAATATAAAAATTACCTTAAAACAATAGGAGAACAATAATGAGTACTTTATTTAATGATTTTTCGGTTGGTGAAGAAGAAGTTCAAATCCTTTTTAATATTGTCCTTGCAATGATAGCAGGAACAATCATTATGTTGGGATATATTTTTGGTCACAAAGATAAAAAATATTCAAAGAACTTTGCAATCACGATTTTCTTATTTCCAATTATTATGACAGTTGTAATTCCATTTATTGCAACAGATTTGAAAAAGGCTGTTTCTTTAGCTGGTGTTTTTGCTTTAGTCAGATTCAGAAGTATTCCTGGTGATTCAAAAGATATTCTTTATATTTTCTTTACCCTTGCAGTTGGAATTATTATTGGTTTAAACAGTTATGTAATCGGTTTTATTCTTACAATCATTATTACAGTAATCTTTGTTTTAATGGAAAGAAACTGGAAATCTACAGAAACACAAACTCTTAAAATCACTATTCCAGAAAACATGGATTATAACGGTGCTTTTGATGATATATTCGAAAAATATCTGGACAAATGTTCTGTAAAAAATGTACGCACATCTAACATGGGAACATTGTTCACTATTTCGTATACAGTACAGCCAAAAAAAGATATTAACACAAAAGCCTTTATTGATGATTTAAGAACAAGAAATGGTAATCTTTCTATTATTATTTCAAATCATGATGTAGAAGATTCCATGCTTTAATTCTTTGTAAAAAATACAAATTTTTAAAAAACTCCACAAAAATTATTGATACAGAAAAACTATTTCGACATAATTTTTGCGGAGTATTTTTTTTATGAGTAATAATTTTCCATTAAACAAAACACAGCTGGATAATCTTGTAAAAGATTTTCCAACCCCTTTCTATTTGTATGATGAAAAAGCTATTCGTGAAAACATGCAGCGTTTCACAAAAGCATTCAGCATTTTTCCAGTTTTCAGAGAACACTTTGCTGTAAAAGCCTGTCCAAATCCATATCTGTTAAAGATTCTTGCAGAAGAAGGTTGTGGTGCAGACTGTTCATCTTTACCAGAACTTATGCTTTCTGAAATGGCAGGAATTAAAGGTAAACATGTTATCTTTACTTCTAACGAAACTCCTGCCAGTGAATATAAATACGCTTTTGACCGGGACAATATTATCAATCTTGATGATATTACCCACATTGAATTCTTAAAGAAAAACCTTGGTAAATTACCAGATACAATTTGTTTCCGTTACAATCCAGGTCCAGAAAAACAGGGATGTAACTCTATCATTGGTAAACCAGAAGAAGCAAAATATGGCCTTACAAGAGCCCAGATTTTAGAAGCTTATAAAATTTGTAAAGAAGAAGGTGTAAAACACTTTGGTCTTCATACCATGGTTGCTTCTAACGAACTTAATCCTGCATTCTTTGTTGATACTGCAAAACTTCTTTTTGAACTTTGCGCCGAAATTCAGGAAAAATGTGGCGTTCGCATTGAATTTGTTGACCTTGGTGGTGGTCTTGGTATTCCATATAAACCAGATCAGAAAGCTGTAGATTATGATGTTGTAGCAAAAGGCATTCGTGCTGAATATGACAGAGTTGTAGTTCCAGCAGGTCTTGATCCATTAGAAATTTACTGGGAATGTGGTCGTCCTATTACAGGTCCTTATGGCTGGCTTGTTACAACAGCAATCCACCAGAAACATATTTACAGAGAATACATTGCTGTAGACTCTTGTATGTCTGATTTAATGCGTCCTGGTATGTATGGTTCTTATCATGAAGTAACTGTAAGCGGTAAAGAAGATGCACCAAAGACAGAAGTTTATGATGTTGTTGGTTCTCTTTGTGAAAACTGTGATAAATTTGCAGTTCAGCGTCCATTACCAAAAATTGAAATGGGTGATCATGTAATTATTCACGATGCAGGAGCACACGGAAGAGCAATGGGATTCAATTACAACGGTAAACTCCGTTGTGGAGAAATCTTGCTCCGCTGCGACGGTACTTTTAAAGAAATCCGCCGCAGAGAAACAATTGATGATTTATTTGCAACATTAGATTTAAATGGTGTAAAAAACTTTAACTAGTTTTTCCTTATGGTAAAATATGACCTGCGGAGAGATACAATCTGTACCACTCTTCGTGGGTCAATTTTATTTCACTTCCCTGAATTATTTCTTCCAGTCTTTTTATATTTGTAGTTCCTGCAATTACCTGCATTTGTGCCGGATGACTTGTAATCCAAGCTGTTGCAATAGCTGTTGTACTAACACCATGATCTGCAGCAACTTCTTCCAAAGCCTTATTCAAATCTGCATAATCAGCACTTCCTAAAAAGCATCCTCTCCAGTCTGGCATTTGGAATGGAGACCAGGCCTGAATTGTTATATCTTTTAATCGGCAATAATCAAGAATACTTCCATCTCTATCTGCTGAACCTTCTGAAGTCATATTTACTTCAAGTCCGTTTGCAATCATATTTGAAACAGGAATACTATACTGAAGCTGATTAATAATTAAATCCTGCTTTACACATTTTTTTAAAAGTTCAATCTGCATTGGCTTATGATTTGAAACACCAAACTGTTTTACTTTTCCAGATTTCTGCAATTCATCAAAAGCTGCAGCAACCTCTTCTGGTTCCACTAAAGCATCTGGACGATGAAGAAGAAGAATATCAAGATAATCTGTTTTAAGTCTTTTTAAAATTCCTTCAACTGAATTAATAATATAATCTTTATCAAAACAATAGTGAGGATATTTTCCTTTATTATTAATTCCGCATTTTGACTGAATAATAAAATCTTCACGCTTAAGGCTAGAATCAGAAGCAAATGCATTTCCGAATATTTCTTCGCTTTTTCCCGCTCCATAAATGTCTGCATGATCATAAAAGTTAGCACCTAATTCTGCTGCTTTATGAATATAAGTATTCATGTCTGATACAGGCATAGAATCAAAACGCATACAACCAGGAACAATTGCAGGAACTTTCTGTTTAGTATTACCAAGATTTACAAATTTCATTAAAACCACCTTTATTAAAAGTATAACCTATAAAATCTGCATAAAAATGAATAAAAGTTTTCAAAAATATAAGAAAAATCCATCATGTTTTATTTATTCATTCAATGTTAAAATTAAAGTATTAAACAATGGAAAACAAAAAAGGAGTTATAAATGGCTATTCAAAAAGAACCTGTAGCTAAAGTTTTAGAAAATGGAGACAAAATCTGGGAGCATACTTTTAATAGTTTTCATGCAAAAATTTATGTTCCAAAAAACAATTTACCTGGTGATATTGTAAACTTCGGATTCAGTGCACCATATTTTTTAGTTTTTACAGACATCGAACTTTCAGATTCACAGGCTGTTGATTATGCTGTAACAAATAAACTGGCACCTATTGCTGCAGATTATGATTCATCTGTAGTTTTTATAAATCCTTTAAATGATGGAGGATGGAAAGATGCTCCTGCCGGCATTTTTGAAGAAATAATTGAAAATTCAAAAATACATCAATATCACAAAGATGGTTATGCTATTTTAGATAATCGTTTTACTCACACAATTGACGGTTATGCTATTCGTGGTGCAATTTTTAGAACCTGCCTTATTGGTAAAGGCGATGCTGCAGACTACATTGCAAAAAATCTTTTAAAACGAGTTGATGGTGCAGGACTTTGGGGCCCAGCCGATGTAGCTCCTACAGTTTGTGTTCTTGAACAGCTTTCAAAAAATCCTGAAAACCAGAGAAGAGACATTCCTATTGTTTCTATTGGAAATTCAGAAGAAATTAATAATTATATTCAGGAAAAATTTGATTACTGTTTATTCCAGGATTCTGCTAACTTTACTGCAGCTTATAAATTTATAAAACAATTTAAGCGCTGGGGCTGGGATGGAGAGTTAATGTCTGAACCAGATTTTAAAAAGATTGGAATGATAGAAGAACCATGCGTTGTTGAATTAAAAACTTCTAAAGACAACAGTGGTGATGATGCAGGAACAGAATCTCACAAAGTTGGCTACATTTCTTATTACAATAAAAATCTTTTTAAAAAAGGCGCCGTTCCTTTAGTTTTATGTTTCCACGGTGGTGGAGATTCTGCAAAACATATTTCTCAGGTTTCACAATGGTTTCAGGTTGCCCACGACCACGACTTTCTTTTAGTTTGTGTTGAAAATCACATAAACAGCACTGCTTCAGAAATGATGGAACTTTTAGATATTCTTAAAAAGCAATATAAAATCGACGAAACCAGAATTTATGCTTCCGGCTTTTCTATGGGTGGCTGTAAAACCTGGGATTTGTATCAGGAATATCCAGATGTTTTTGCTGCAATGGCTCCAATGGATGCTACTTTTGATTATGGCTGCAATCTTTACGGAAAACCTTCAATTGGTTACCACGGAAACGGAACAATTAATATGGATATTATGGTGCCAGTATTCTATTCAGGTGGAGAAATCACTCCTTTACCAGAACTTCCTTGCCAGGCCGAAAAATGTAAAGACAGAATGGAATATGTTATGAAAGTAAATAAATGTACAACTCCATATACTGTTTCATTTAATGACAAAGACAATTGGGCAGATAAAATCTGGGGAATCAGCGGAGATAAAATCGAAAAAATTGAAGATAAGTCTAGGGATGCTGTTCTTACAATGAATTATTTCAAAAGCGAAGATGGCAACTATTACACCGTATTTGGTTCTATAAGTGGCCAGGGGCACGAATGCCGCTACCACACCTGTGAACAGGCATGGCTTTTTATGAGTCAATTTGCAAGAAAAGAAGGTAAAATCGTTTTATTGTAAATAAGAGTTATATAATTCTTCCAACTGAGGGCGGCATTTTATAAATTCTGCCCCCAGTTTTGGATCAAAGTGAGAACCTAAACTTTCCTGTATGATTTCGAAAGCTTTATCATAAGTAAAACTGTCTTTATAACAACGCTTGCTTACCAAAGCATCAAAAACATCTGCCAAAGCCATAATGCGGGCTTCCAGCGGAATCTGTTCACCACTTATTTTTTCAGGGTATCCTTGACCATTCCATTTTTCATGATGATAATTTGCAACATTAATAGCAATCTGCTTAAATTCTGTATCATCAACTGCAGAAAGAACATTTTCTACAATTCTTGCACCTTCTGCCGAATGAGACTTCATTTTTTCATATTCTTCGTCTGTAAATTTTCCAGGTTTTCTTAAAATAGCGTCATCAACAGCTATTTTTCCTAAATCATGCATAGGAGCTGCTTTTATAACTGCCTGACAAAAAGAATCAGAAAGCTGATTATATTCCTGTGTCTGCTTAAGCTGATTTATAAATACTTTTACACAATCACTGGTTCTTCTAATATGACCGCCAGTACTGTTATCACGGCTTTCTACCATGGTTGCCATGCCTGTTATAACAGAATTCTGAATTTCAAGAATCTTCTTTGTTTTTGATTCAATGGAATCTGTCATTTCATTCATAATATCAGACAGTTCACCAAAAGAATCATTTGTTACAATCTGAACATGAGTTTTATAATCACCTTTTTTGATTTGTTCAATTCGTTCCTTTAATGCTTCAATTGGCTTTTGAAAATAAGAAATAAGTGCTGCATTAATTATTAAACCAATTAAAAGAATAGCCAAAAGAATCAAATATATATCATTATTTATTTCTACATATGTTATTTTTGTAAGGGCATTAAAAACAAGAAGAAGATATATAATTGGAAATATAGTCACCGAAACATAATTAACATTAAATAAAAACTTTAATGAAGGTTGTTTAACACCTTTTATACGGCTGATTTTTCCTTCTGGGAATAGTTTTGGAAGAACAAAACGTCTGTGAATAGTTACTGTAATAAAATAGGCCAGTGTAAATGTTGCAGTTGCTTCCAGACAAATATTCAAAAGCGAAGAAAAGAAAATAGAACTTATATCAACATTGTATCCTTTAGCTTTAGCTATAAAAAGCAGCACAGGTTCTTCGAGCAAATAAAATACCCAGCCAGAAACACCCCTTGTAGCATAAGCAATAGGAAGGTTTACAATTGTTGCTTGAAAATCTCTTTTTTTGGATCTGGTATAGAGAATACACAACACGGTTGGAATAATAAAAGATAAATATTGTATAGGATTTGCATATAAAGCATCATCATGTAAATAACGCAGCCATTCTTTCATGCCTTCAGACTGATTCAAAATAATCTGATTTTCAAAAGTATTTGGAATAAGAACGCCACAAATATTTGCAAGAACTACAATTAGTCCATAAATAACAGTAAATCTATATATCTTTTTTTCATCAAAATTCATTCTTTCATTATATCACAAAAGCATTCTTCTATCTTTCAAAATTATTATCCTATTTTAATCAATTTTAGTACTACAAAAATTTCAAATCTAGTTTAAAATATAAATATGGAATACACATCAAATTCAGATAAAATCACCAGGGATTATTTTGATTCCCTTTTATTGGAAAGCCGTTATTTAGACAGTGACACACCTTCTACAAAAATGGAACTCTTTGGAAAAACCTTTGACACTCCAATTATGACTGCAGCTTTATCTCATCTTGGAAATACTGCAAAAAATGGAATGATAACTTATGCTCAGGCTGCACAGATTGAAAATGCCGTTCATTGGGTAGGCATGGGCGAAGATAAAGAACTGGAAGACATTATTGCTACAGGGGCAGCAACAATTAAAATTATTAAACCTCATGCAGATAATAAAGAAGTTTATAGAAAAATTGAACATGCAGTTAATGCTGGTTGTTTTGCAGTAGGAATGGATATTGATCATTCTTTTAAAAACGATGGCACTTACGATAATGTTCTTGGTCTTGATATGAAACCTAAATCTACAGAAGAATTAGCCGACTTTGTTCAGGCCGCTGGTATTCCTTTTATTGTAAAAGGAGTTCAGAGTCCTAAAGATGCAGAAAAATGTCTTAAAGCAGGTTGTGCAGGAATTGTAGTTTCTCATCACCATGGAATGATGGAGTACTCAATCCCACCATTAATGATTCTTCCCGAAATTCTCAAAGCAGTAGATAATCAGATTCCAGTTTTTGTTGACTGTGGATTTGAAAGTGGAATGGACGCATATAAAGCCCTGGCTCTTGGAGCTACTGCAGTTTCTGTTGGACGCCACCTTATGCCTCTTCTTAAGAAAGGACCTGAAGCAGTTGCAGAACGCATTCATCAAATGACACAAGAACTTTCAGGCGTAATGGCAAGAACTGGTGTAAAAACTCTTGCTCAAATGGACCCAACAGTAATCCATAAACGAACATTCTAAAACACAGCATTCTAAACTCAAATTAGAATCTCAGGGGTAAAAATGAAATTAGGTATTTCTTCAGATCTTGCTCATACTTCTCCAGAAGAATGGGCAAACAAACATAAAAATCTTGGCCTTAAATGCGTAAATTTTCCTGTTACTTATGAAGCAGGTCGTGAAACTTATATGGCATATAAACAGGAAGCAGATAAAGCCGGCCTTGTAATTGCAGAAGTTGGTGTTTGGAGAAATACCCTGGCCGCAGATTCTAAAGAACGGGAAAAGTGGATAAATTATGCCATCAATCAACTGAAAATGGCAGATGAAATTGGTGCTCTTTGCTGTGTAAATGTTGCTGGAACTCCTTTTGGTCCTCGCTGGGATGGTGGATACCGGGAAAACTTTAGTAAAGAAGCCTGGGATATGACCGTTAGAATGGTTCAGGAAATTATAGATACTGCAAAACCAAAAAAAGCAAAGTATTCCATTGAATCTATGCCTTGGATGATTCCTTCCAGTCCAGAAGAATATGCTCGTCTTATAAATGATGTAAATCGCAGTGAATTTGGTGCTCATCTGGATGTTGTAAATATGATTACCAGTCCGGAAAAATATTTCTTTAATGATCAATTTTTGGATAAATGCTTTTCTATCTTAAAAGGACAGGTTCACAGCTGCCACTTAAAAGATATCAAACTTAAAGAAGAATATACTTTTCAGTTGCAGGAATGTGCCTGCGGACAGGGGACTTTAGATATAAATCATTTTGCAGAATTAGCTACAAAAGAAAATCCAGATATGCCAATGATTATTGAACATTTAAATACTGATGAAGAATATTTTGAAAGTATTAAATATGTTCAAAAAAGACTGGGACTTTCTAAATAATAGCTTCCAGAGCATCTACCAGCTTTTTATCATAGCGGCTTGTACTATTTCTAAGTTCATTTATAGCACTATTTTTGTTCATGGAATTTTTATAAGCACGCTTTGAAATTAAAGCCACATAACTTTCACACACACGAATGACTCTGGCAATGTAAGGAATTTCGTAGTTGATTAAGCGGTTAGGGTAGCCGGTTCCATCCAGATTTTCATGATGTTTTCCTACAGCATCTATAAAAATTGCTTTATATTTTTTTCCAACAAAAGAAAGTTTTTTCTGACCTATTTCTGTGTGTGTTTTAATTTCGTCAAACATTTCTTCTGTCATTTTTTCTGCTTTAAAGATTTGTGAATCAACGTCCAAAAAGCCAATGTCATAAACAAGGGCTGCTGCATAAAATAGAGCACCATCAGTTTCCGAATAACCCAGACGCATAGTAATTTTTAAAACCAGTTCCGCTACTTGTGATGAAATGTTTGTTCGTGATGTTACTTCTTCTATTTGCAAACTGATTTTCTTGCACTCATAAAGAAGTTTTTCAATTTCGCTATGTTCTTTTATGTTTTCTTCTTCCTGCTCTTGTTCCTGTACCGAAAGAACATTCTGAATTCTACCTAGAATTTCATCTGCCTTGGTCATTTTCATAACCTGCTGTCTAAAAGGAATTTCTTCCGATTCAGAATTAGATTCTTGAAAAGAAAAATGCTGGGACTGCATGGCAGTGAAAGTGTCATCCAGCTGCACCTGGTATATTTTCTGCTGACGAATCCAGAACAAGCCAACAAAAACAAGGGCACCAAGAAAAATAGCTACAATAATACCAAAAATTACGTATTCATCTTTTGTGTTTTTTAATGCTGTCTGCTGTTCATCTTTAACTTCCTGCTGCATATCCTGCAAATACTGAGCAACATTCTCATTGTACTGTTCTTCTGCATCTAATAAAGCCTGTTCAAATTCTTTTTTTTGCATTTCTATTGTCAAATCTGATTTAGACTGACCATAAAAAATACTGTTAAATGCGAAAAAAATTAAAAGCAGAAAACCAGCCTTTTTCATACATGCTCCAACATCTAAAATTATTTATAGTTTATCAGAAATTAAATCCTTTTTAAAATAAAAAACTGCCTGCCAAGTTATAAAACTAACTCAACAGGCAGTTCTAAATATTGTCCCATATCAAAATTATTTTAAGATTCTAATCTGAGTAATCATGTCACCATTTACAAGTCTAATATATTTTTTAGGTTCATCAACTTTGAGCCAGTTACCTTCGACAGAAACAATAGTTCCTACAAATCCGCCTAATTCACCTTCAACAAAAATTGACACTTGTTTTCCAATATATTCTTTTATTAACTCTACAGGCATTGTTCTAATCACTCCTTTCTTTTTTCTTTTAATTTTTCTATTTTGTATTCTTCTGCGGCTCATCATTGGCAGATAAATGCACAGAAAAAAACAAATAAAATATATGACATAATATTCGGACATTTTATTCCCTTATTTATAAAGTGGAGCCAATGTATCTACTACTTTTGTATATTCAGCATAAGCTTTGTCATAAGCAGCAACATTTGCAGCAATTGGATCAGCAGATTTAGATGTATCCAAAGTAATGTGTTCTGCACAAAGAGCAGCAATGTCACATTTTCCAGACTGTGATTTTAAGCACCACAATGCCTGAACAGCACCACCAAGAGCAGCTGCTTCATCAAGAGCTGGAATACGGATTGGCAAGTTCATAACATCGGCAGCAATCTGGCGCCAGAGTGGAGATTTTGAACCACCACCAATCAAGCGGATTTCTTTTGGCTGGAAACCAAGCTTGCGGAATGCATCCAAACCACCACGCATAGCAAATACAGCACTTTCCAAAGAAGCACGGGCAATGTTTGCACGGTTTGTGTTAGCAGCTGTTAAACCTGTAATAGAAGCACGTCCGTTTGGTAAGTTAGGAGTTCTTTCACCGTTGAAGAATGGAACAACAATTACACCTTCTGAACCACATGGAGCTTTTGCAGCTTCGCCATCAAGTTCTTTAACATCCATCTGGAAAAGACCACGAACAAATTCTGTAGCTACTGTACAGTTCATTGTACAAAGAAGTGGTAACCATCCGCCTGTAGATGAACAGAAACCAGAAAGACCATTAGCTGGGTCAGCAATTGGTTTGTCTGAGTAACCATAAAGTGTACCAGATGTACCCATAGACATTGTAAGGAATCCGTCTGCAACAGTACCTGTACCAACAGCACCCATCATGTTGTCTCCACCACCAGCAGAAACTGGGATTCCTTCTGGAATACCGTAAGCAGCGGCAGCAGCAGCAGAAACTTTACCTGCAGCTTCATGAGCTTCAATAAGTTTTGGAAGTTTAGCCATTAAACCTGCATCAATAATGTCACAGATTTTTTTAGACCAGCAGCGGTTTTTAGAATCGAATAAAGCAGTACCAGAAGCATCGCCATATTCCATTACATATTCGCCTGTAAGTTTCCAGTTAAGGTAGTCATGTGGAAGCATGATATAAGCCAATTTAGCAAAAGCTTCAGGCTTGTTGTTTTTGAGCCAGAGAATTTTTGGAGCTGTAAAACCTGGAAGCATTAAGTTGCTTAAAAGTTTAACAACTTTTGCATCGCCACCAGCTTTTTTTGTGATATATGCACATTCTGCAGTTGTAGATGTATCGCACCAAAGTTTGATGTTATAAAGTTCTTTTCCATCTTTATCAAGAGGAACAAAACCATGCTGCTGACCTGAAACACCAATAGCTTCAATTGTTTTTTTGTTTTCAGCGCTTAATTTTCCAAAACAAACTTCAAGACCCTTATCGAACCATTCAGTTTTCTGTTCGCGAGTTCCGTCTGCTTCAGAAATCAAATCCATTGGACATGAAGCTTTTTCAATAATTTCTTTCTTTTCGTAGTCATAAATAACTACTTTCATACTCTGTGTACCAAGATCAATACCTGCAACAGTTTTCATTATTATTCTCCTATATTCATGTGCTCATAAGCACGCTTTTTTGCTTATTACCCATTTTAAATCATCAAATGGTATAGTCAAGCGGTGAATTTCCCTAATTATTCATGTAGTTTAAATTCTTTGTCATTATCAATCATTTCCAGCATTTTTTCTGCAATTACAGGGTCAAACTGAGATCCTATATGTTTTGCAATTTCACTTCTGGCATCTGCCTGCTTCATATACTTTCTGTAACTTCTGTTAGAAGTCATAGCATCGTAAGCATCTGCTACACCAATAATGCGGGCAATTAAAGGAATTTCTTCTCCCTTCTTGCTGTCTGGATATCCACTGCCGTCAAAATGTTCATGATGCGATCTGGCACCAATAGAAATATTCTGCATTGTAGAAATTGAACTTAAAATCTGGCAGCCAATTTCAGGATGAGTTTTAATAATATTATATTCTTCGGTTGTCAATTTATCTGGCTTATTGATGATTGTGTCTGGAATACCAATTTTTCCAATATCATGCAAAAGGGCTGCATAATAAATTTCTTTCTGGAATTCTTCATTTTCACCTAAAGCTGCTGCCAGCTGCTTACTATAGGCTGCTACACGGTTTGAATGACCATTTGTATATTTGTCTTTTGCATCAATTGTTCCAACCAGAGTACTAATAACTTCTAAAGAAAGTTTTTCTGTTTTTTCTTTGTCTTTTCTTAAACGGTCCATTTTTGCATAAATGCAGACTGTAACAATTGCAAGAATTACAAATACAACAAGAATAATAAACCATGGTCGCTGCCACAAATAAGGAATCTTAATTACAGTAATTTCTGCTGCCTGAGAACTTTCAACTTCATCACCATTCTGAGCCAATACAGAAAAATGATATGTGCCTGGTTTTAAGTTTGTGTATGATGCAACACGAATATTACTCCATTCTGTATAATCCTTATCAAAGCCAGCCAATTTAGTTTTGAAAATTAACTGTTCAGAAGAAATAAAACTTATACCTGTGTAATTAATTACCAGTCTTTTTGTAGAAGGCTGAAGGATAATAGTATTGTCTTTAGCAGTGTATTTTTCGCTGTCTACATAAATGTCTTCAATTTTTACTTCTGGAGCAAGATTTTTAGAAGCATTTCTTACAGGATCAAAAACTGTAAAACCATCTACCAGTGTAAACCAGATGCGACCTAAATCATCTTTCATAGACAAAGATGTAGATGTAACACCACCAGAAGTAATACCATCAAGACGGTTAAAATATTTAATGTTTACAACATTTCTTTTGCCGCTAATCAAATCTTCTACATCATCGCTCTTTACATAGAACACGCCTCTATTGCTGGTTCCCCACAATCTTCCAGAAAAGTCAGGAATAATCTGAAAAACTCCATCGGAACCAAAACCCTGTGATGAATCAAAAGTATGCAGCTGTTCATCTCTCATAAGGGAAACACCGGTACCAGTTGTAATCCAAATGTCGCTGTTATTGTAATCTGCAATTTTAAAAACAACGTTTCCGGCAAGACCATTTTCTTTTGTAATACATTTTTCTATCTGTTTGTCTTTAAGAATGAAAAGACCGCCACCATCTGTACCAACCCAGATTCTGCCATCTTTTGCCTGATACAAACACATAATATAGTCGTTTGTAAGATTGTCACCTTTTTCAATATTAGTAATCTTTCCACTTTCTTTTTCAATAATAGAAAGACCTGTTGTTGTTCCCACATAAATGTCGCCATTATTGGCCTGCAATGCAACACGAACTCTGTTTCCGGTAAGACCAGTTTCTTTTGTCCAGCTTAAAACTTTTCCATCTTCTGTAAAAAGCAGCTGACCAAATTTTTCATATGTACTTACAAGAAGTCCGTTATCGTTTGTTACAGCAACATGGCGAATACGTATGTTTTTAAGATATTTTGTAATATCGTTTTCTACAAATTTATTATCTTTATAGCAGTACATGCCATTGTCACCGCCAAGCCATACACATTTTCTGTATTTATCCTGAGCAATAGCATTTACTGCAGTTGGCATAGAAGTTGTCTGGAACTTACCGTAACTTAATTTTTGAATACCACCACGGTCTGTAGCAATCCAGATATTCTTTTCTTTATCTTCTATGATTTTTACAACATTTTCATCTGAAAGACCATTTTCTCTTTCAAAATATGAATAGTCGCCGTCATGTAAAATGGTAATTCCGTTATCAAGACCAAACCAAATATTTTTAGAAGAATCCTGGAAAATGCTTGTTACAATTGTTCCCTTTTGATCTCCCGAACCCAGATTGTGAAGAGTTTCCTTGTTGGCTGTCATCTTTAAACCGTAATATGGAGCAATACCAAACCAAAACGCACCCGCAGAATCTTGAGTAATTGCAGTTACAACAGGATTTTCTATTGAATGAATACCTTCGTAAACTGAAAAAGTCTGGTCAGAATAAAGATAAAGTCCTTTTTCACTTCTTGTAACAATCCAAACACGACCCGCAGTATCGCAATAAAGCTGGAAACAAATAAAACGGTTATCCAAAGGAAGCTTGTCAAAACCAGGCAATTTTATAATTTCGAATGAAGGAGAAACACATGCAATACCAGAAGCTGTTCCAATCCAAACATTTCCGTTTTTATCTTCACAAAAAGAACGAATGGAATTATTTGGCAAACCATTTTCCATGTTAAACTCAGCAACAGACACGCCGTTATTTATACAGAAAGCCCCTTCATCATTACTACCAACCCAAATATTTCCTTTGGAATCCTGAAATACAGTTCTGGCAGAAAGGAAGTTATATTCTTCATTATAAATCTTATTAAAAGTTAAAAACTTTACGCCATCAAATCTGGTAAGCCCACCATAAGTTCCAAATAAAATGTAGCCGTCTTTATCCTGAAAAATATCTGTTATAGAATTTCCGGGTATTCCGTCTTCTGCATTCCAGGTTCTGCTTACATAATCCTTAAAAAAAATGTCGGAAGACTGAGCAAAAACAGATGATGCAAAAAGCAATGCCAGTACACATAAAAATGATTTTTTCATTATAACTCCTCTGGAATTAAATTTACATTTACATAATTATTGGTATTAAGATACTTGTTTGCTGTGTCTTTTAATACCTGTGGTGTTATGAGCTTAATTACATCATTTTCAAGATTATAAAAGTTTTCAGGTGTAATACCCAATACTACAGAATTTTCAATGTTAGACATAATCCATGCATTATTTCTGTAATTTGTTTCATATTCTCTTTTTGTTGTTTCTGTAAGTTTCTGAATATATTCATTGCTTACCAGCTCATTTTTTATAATTTCTATCTGATTAAAAACTTCCTGAATAAGTTCCTGTTCTCTTTCTGGTTCACAACCAAAGCTAATCTGAACAGAATAATTTCTGTTAGAAGTTCCTTCGTATCCACAGTAAACATTTACACCATATGAACCGCCTTTATCTTCGCGAATAACTTCTCTTAAACGGATTTCAAGAAGTTTTTCCAATAAAGACAACTTTTTCATTTCATAAAAATCTTCTTTCAAAGGACTTTTTACAGGGAACTTACCGCCAAATGCAATATAAACCATGCCTTGTTTTTCAATTCCCTTTTTTACAGTAGAAACTTTCTTTCCTGCAGGAAATGGTTTTGTAAGATCTTTTGCTGTTTCAACACTACTGTTTGTTTCTATTGAACCCAAATATGTACAGCACAAATCTAAAAGTTTCTTTTCGTTATAATCTCCAACAAATACAAAGCTAAAATCTGCTGCATTTCCAAATCTTTCTCTGTAGATTTTTTCTGCAGTTTCTTTTTTCATTTTTGCTGCAAATTCAGGAGTAATATCACTGTAACGAATGTCATTGCCATAAATCTGTTTTTTAATTTCGGACATAAAAACTTCAGATGGCTGTTTTCCATAAGCCGCAGCCTGAGTATTGATATAGCTCATTAAAACATTCCAGCCTTCTTCGGTAAACTGAGGCTTTGTAAATATAAGATTTACATACTGCAATAAATATTCTAAGTCTTCCTGAGTAGAAATCCCTTCTATAGATTCTTTATTTTCAGCAATTAAACCACTGCAGCCCATTTTTTTAGTTGAAATCTTTTTAGTAAGCTCTGTGTAACTCATGCCGTTTATACCAGAAAGAACAGCATAATCAAAAGCCACCTGCGAAGAAGGAAAATCTGCATCTGAAACATAATTTGTTCCACCCCAGCTTACAGCCTTCATATTAATAATGTTTGTCTGAAAGTCAGTTTTTTTAGCAATGATTTTTATGCCGTTACTTAAAACATACTGCTTGGCATCTATGTCGCTTAAAGCTTTTGTCGAAACAACTCTGGCTTTTTTTTCAGGTTTTTCCATTAAACCATTATCAACAATCACTTCTTCTTTCTGAGCAACAAGATTTTTTGAATTATCTTTTTCCCAAATCTGTTTAATTTCTTTTTCAGAAGGAATATTTGCAGTTTCATCTGGTGTTACCACAAATAAAGCCTGACCTTTTGAATTAAAAAGTTCTTTTACAGCGTTATTAAAATCTTTTAAGGTAAGAGAAGGAATAATCTGATTATAAAGATTATAGATTTCTGTTTCCGACAAAACTGTTTTTCCAATCAATTCATACTGAAGAATATTTGAAGCATGTGATGCAGATTCAATTTTGTCTTTATTCTTATAATTCAATTCTTCCTGAGTAAGCATAATCTGTTTGTTACGCTGAAGTTCCGATTCTGTAACTCCATAAAGTCTAAAGCGGTCAAATTCTTCAAGACTAAGAGTAAGTGCCTGTGTAAACTTTCCTTCTTTTGGAACAACGCCTAAAAAGCCGAATAAAGATTTATTTGTAAGATTATATTCACCAATCTGTGCTACAAGCCATGGAGAATCTGACTGCATGCTTAAAGTCTGGTATCTTTCGTTCAAAATAGATGAAGCCATCTGCATAATAAGGTTCTGCTTCATTTCTTCTTTAGTAGAAACTGCTGTTGTGCGGTTTTCTCTAAAATAAATATTCACAACAGTGTAATTTTGTTCTTTGTCTTTTAAAATACATACTTCTTTATCTTTGCTGACTGGAACAGAATACTGTGGTAAAGGTTCTTTTGTTTTTGAAGCAGGAATGTCTTTCATAGCTTCTTTAATTGCAGCTTCCAAAGTTTTTTCATCAAGATCACCAACCGCTACAATTGCCATATTTTCAGGGCGATACCATTTTTTATAAAAATCTACAATTCTGTTTCTAGAAACATTTTTTACAGTTTCCATGTCTCCAATTGGGAGGCGGTCTTTAAAAATGGAATCTTTAAGAAGAAGGGCAGTCTGTTTTTCAGTAATACGATGATTCAATCCCTGAGAAAGTCTCCATTCTTCTGTAATAACTCCCCGTTCTTTTTCAACTTCTACAGAATCAAAAGTGATGGCACTTGCCCAGTCGTGAAGTACCTGTAAGCTTGTTTTAAGAATCTGTGGATTATCTGCTGGTATTTCCAGCATATAAACAGTTTCTTCAAAACTTGTATAAGCATTAATTTCGGGACCAAATCCCATACCAATTTTTTCAAAGTAATCTACAATGGCACTTTTTTCAAAATTTTTAGTTCCGTTAAATGCCATGTGTTCAACAAAGTGTGCAACTCCCTTCTGGTCATCTTCTTCCATTGCTGAACCAGCTTTTACCACAAGCCGAAGTGTAATTCTATTTTTTGGCTCTCCATTTTTCATTACATAAAAAGCCATTCCATTATCAAGTGTTCCGTTCTTTATTTGATTATTCCATTTCAAATCACCACTTTTTTCTGGTGCCGAAACAACAGGCTTTTCAGATTCTACTCCTTTTTTAGTAGCACAGCCTGCCAGGAAAAATATTACTGCTAATCCCAAAATAATCTTAATTATTTTTTTCATATAAAGACTCCCGTTTCCTTTAAAAACTAACAGATGTTCATTTTACTATAATGTTTTTCTACTCAATATTTAATAGGGTTGTGTACCATAATTGACCAAATATTGATTAAACTTTAATATCTATATTTATGATTAAACAGGCCGAAATACTTTCAGAATTTTTAGATTCAAATACTATTTCCTCTCTTTCAACTTTTTTAGAAAATGATAAGGATTTTGAAAATGCCGCAAATACAATTGCCCTTGCATTTGGTGCCGACAAAGACTTTTCAAAAAAAGATGATGAAGAAATCAAAAAACTTGTTTTAAGTTTTAAAAATAATCTTACATTACTTATTCAGAAAACTTGGGTTGAAAAATCTGATATTGCATTAAAAGAACAGCTTTTATATCAGCTGGACATTTTACTTGGTAACGAAGAATGGTCTTCTAACTATGTTTTATTCCTCCAGATTATTAACCAGGCTGTGTACTTAATGTTTGGACAAAAGCCAGACACACCAGATTTCGATGAATATTCATTAAGAATTGATCCAGAATTTGGTATTTTCTGGTGGTATATTTCAAATCTTCCCACAAAAGCAGACTGGTCAGAAGAAAAGTGCCGGATTGCAATGATGGTTGGAATGTACTTCTTAGCAAACTATTAATTTGAATCGTGACCGGAACTTTTTAGTTCCGGTTTTTTTTTGGAGAAAATTTATATGAACTTAGATGAAATTACAAAGTCCCTTCGCATTGGCAGTGAAAAACTTGCTTTACAAAATGCCGCTCAGAAAAATCTTGCTTTGGAAGAAGTTGCAAAAGCTCTTGATAAAAACCGCAGTTCTATTATTGCAGCAAACAAAATTGATATAGATGCAGCCCGCGCAAATGGAGTTTCAGATTCTATTATTGACCGCCTGACTCTTAATGATTCAAGAATCGATGGAATTATTGAAGGATTACGCAGCGTTATTTCCCAGACAGATCCTATTGGAGAAGAACTTGGTGGCTGGAAAACTCCAAATGGTCTTACAATTCGTCAGGTTAGAGTTCCTCTTGGTGTTGTAGCAATTATTTATGAAAACCGCCCAAACGTTACTGTAGATGCATTTTGTCTTGCTTATAAAAGCGGCAATGCAATTTTACTCCGAGGCTCATCTTCTTCTTACAAGTCAAATGTAGAAATTGTTCGTGTTATAAAAGACGCACTTGCAAAATGTGCCAATGGTCCTGCAGCTGGTGTTCCACAAGCAATTGAACTTGTTGAAGTAAAAGACCATGATCATAGTGATGTAGACCAGATTTTGAATGCAGTTGGCAAAATTGATGTTTGTCTTCCACGCGGCGGAAAAAAACTTATTCAGAATGTAGTTATGAACGCTAAAGTACCAGTTATTGAAACAGGAAGTGGTGTATGCCATCTTTATGTAGACGATGAAGGTGATTTAGAAAAGGCCTGCATAATCGCAGAAAATGCTAAAATCCAGCGTCCTAGTGTTTGTAATGCAATTGAATGTATGGTTGTACACTCTGCTGTTGCTGAAAAATTCCTTCCTATGGTTGAAGAAAAATTTGCAGGCCGTGTAAAACTTCATGCTGATGAAAGAGCTTATAAAATTCTTAAATCTTCCCACACTGCTGCTGATGTTGTTGAAGCAACTGATGAAGATTTTGGAAACGAATATCTTGATTATGAATGCTGTATAAAAATTGTAGATTCAATTGATGAAGCAATTACTTATATTAATTCTCATAACACAAAACACAGTGAAAGTATTATTACAGAGAGCCGCTCTAAAGCAAGACTTTTCCAGGCCAAAATTGATGCTTCCTGCGTTTATGTAAATGCCAGCACTCGCTTTACAGATGGCGGCGAATTTGGTTTTGGAGCAGAACTTGGAATCAGTACCCAAAAACTTCATGCCCGGGGTCCAATGGGAATAAAAGC
>JAKSTH010000028.1 GCA_024402655.1 Treponema sp.
GTGATGTTGAACTTCCACAGAGCGCATTCCTTGCTGTTCTTAAGGAAAAAGAAGAATAGCATTACATACGGATAAAATCTATGTAATAAAGGTTTTATCCTGCTATTTTAATATTTTTAGAAAAAAATCTATTTCTATACGGATTCTGTTTAAAAAATCCTGAGAATAAGTAAACTGGTGACCATCTGGGAAATGTAAATAAAGGTATTCCCTAGGGGAAGCCAGTTTTTTTATTGCCAGAGAAAGTTCTTCTCCTTGCAATTCTGTTTGGCCAGTAAGCAATGCTTTAAGATTTTCCAATGCCGAAATTTCTTCATTTATATATGAAACCAGTTTTTCTTCTAAATAAGTTTGAGTTTTAGTTAGAGAAAAGGTACATGTATTTTCATTAGGTTCAGGAAGTTTGTAAGGTAAACCAATTGTATTACTAATATCTGAACTGTTAAATATATTTTTATATTGCCCTGTAAAAAGATTTGTAAAAAGTGCACTGTAGCTTAATAAAAGTGGGGTAGAAAAAACTTCAGTTTCATTATTATTCTGATTCACTTTTACACTGTTTTCCCCATAACTTGCACTAAGGTTATAAATGGAATTAAGACGGTTTTTGCCACACAAGAGATTTGTATGAGCCATAGTTCCTTTTCCGTGAGTTCTTCCTTTTGTGTATGAAAAATCAAGGCCGTAAGTATAAACAGGAATGGAGTCATTTTTACGAAAAAGAAGTGCATAGTAAAATGTTGTAAGTCCAACAGAACCAAATGGTTGATTTACTGGTGGCAAAAGTTCCCGGCTTTTAAGATTATTAATAAAACAGGCTTGTGTATATTCAGTTGTAAAATAACAAAGTTTTTCTAGTGGAAAAGTGTGAGATAACTGGCTTAAAGAAGATAATCCTGCAAAAACAGTAAAATCTGCCTTTTGAGTTCCAATAAAGGCTTTTATAATAACATTTTGAGCTTCTTCTATAAAAACACCTTGAGGTTCTATTCCGTTTAATAAAAGAGGCTGCAGGGCAGTATCAGCACATAAAATGAAATATTTATTTGAATCTTTCTTTATATACTGAATACCTTTATCTATAGATTCGCCACTGCCAAAAACAATAATAGGTTTTTCAACAGAAGAAAAATAATTTTGAATAGGAGTTGTTTTGTGAAGCAGTTTTAAGTTTCTAAAAAAATCCTGGGAATAACGGCGCCCGAATTTTGTTAAAGTAATTCTGTTTTTCCAGAATGTCATAATAGCATTTACACTATAAGAAAAAATCTTTTCGTATAAATTTTTGTGTAAAAGTGAACCTGCAGAAAAATCTAAAAATATAACTCTTTTAAAAGAGCCTGCAGAAGGAAGTTTTATGCCGGAAGCTAAAGTGTAATCTATTTTGGAAAGTAAAACTGGAAGTTCAAGGGCTTCATTATAAGAAAGCATACTAAAGTTTTTTATATTTGAATGATTTCCTTTTTTAGTAGCAATAAAGTCAGCTAATTCGGCTTCTAATTCCACTCCCAACATAAAACACTTGGGCGGCAATTTTTCAGAAAGTTCAGTTAACCCATATTCCAAAACAGGTGAATTACATAAAATTAAAGTGCCTGGAAGTATAGTTAATTTTTCAATCTGGGAAATAATTGCTCTGGAAGGATTGTATTTAGAATAGAGAAGTTTTTCGTTGTATAAGACAGAAAAGCCCTGTGTTGTTTCTACAATACAGGGCTCTTTATTATTCAAATTATCCGTAAGCTTAGAATCCGTAATAAGCCATAGTGAAGTTATCAGTTACATCTTTACTCTTTAAGATAGAGTTCATAGCTGCGCTGTTATCGTAGCCTGCAATCTGATAAGCAAGGAATGGTTTTACATTCATTTCTGTATCTTCATCTTCAAGATCAGTTGGAACATACTGAATAAGAACAACATAACCAGAAGAAGTTCCTTTCATAATGATTGGATCTGAATATTCATTTTCTTTAAGAGAGAATGCAGTTCTTAAGAATGTTTCGTTTTCATCTGCAAATTCAAGACCTGGAAGAGTTGAATCAATTGATTTACCAAATGAACTTCCACCATAATTCAAAGCAAATGCTGGAATTTCAATTTTTGTTACATTTACGCTTTCACAAGCTTCATCAAAATCTGTAGCAAGTGCTGCTTTCTTAAAGTCTTTTGCTCTATTAATGAAGTAGTCTTCAATAATGTCGCTTTCATATGTAGAAAGATATGTTCTAACATCTTTAAGAGTTGCATCTACAGTAAAGTCTGCTTTATCTTCTGCAGCAACTTTTTTGAAGATTGCATAACCGTCTGTAAGTTCTACTACAGCACTAACTTCATCATTTTTAAGAGAAGCAAGTGTATTAATGTCTGCAGCATCATTTAAGAGTCTTTCAAGTCTGTACTGGTAGTAGTAAGGATAAATTAATTTACCTTCTGAATCACAGTATTTTGAAGTAACTTCTGAAGCAGCTGTTTCGAAAGTTGTTTTTCCATCTGCCATTTTTTTAGCAGCTTTATCTGCAGCAGATTTGTCTGCATATGTAATAATTGAAAGATTGTATTTTGTGAATTTTCCAGAATTCTTTTCTGCAAAAGAAAGAACCTGTGCATCTGGATAAGTTCCTTTATCAAAACAAATCATATTAAAAGCACGAAGATCTGTTTCATAGTCTGCAAGGAAATCCATTTCAGCTTCTGACTGTTTTAAACCATAAAGGGTAGAAGGACCAATCATGTCTGTCTGTGAACCAAACAAATCTTCTGCCATACGGTTAGAATAACCTGCATTAAGCAACTGACTTTTATATTCTGCAACAGCCTGTGTATCTGCCTGATTGTAAAGAGCCATAGAGAAGTTTCCGTTTTCATCCTGGAAAAGGGAACGGAGTTTTCTGTTTACAGTTTCTTCAGCTACAACATATCCTGATTTTTTTACAGCTTCTTCATATGCGTACTGTGAAAGTGTCATTTTGAAAGCCTGATAGAAATTGTTGAAGAATGTAGAGTTATCTGGTTCCTGACCATAAGTATTATAATATTCGTTCTGAACTGACTGAAGGTTGTTTACCAAATCAGAATTTTTTTCGTAACGAACTTCACGGTTTTTATATTTTCCAAAAACTTCTTTTTTCTGTGCAGCAGCAGCACTACCTAACTGTGAAGGAAGTACAAATGCAATAAAAGAAATTACAAGAATGATGATCGAACCGATGGTTGTGAACAAAGCACCTTTTTTCATATAAATAATCCTTATAAATTATGTTTTTAATAATCTAATAATTTTAACATAGACCCGAACGGGTGTCAATGTAACAAATCTTCAGTTTTTTAACGTGATGTGTTCAAGCTGTTTTTGGCATTGTAGCGGCAAACAGCTTCATCAAGTAAAAGAGCAATTAAATCATTAAATTTAAGACCTGCAGCATCGCACATTTTTGGGAACATGCTGATTGGTGTAAAACCTGGCAAAGTATTGATTTCATTCAAATAAACAGCCTTTGTGTCACGGTCAATAAAGAAATCAACACGAGAAAGACCTGTTGCATCAAGAACTTTATAAGCTGCAACTGCAGTTTTTCTGATTTTTTCCAGATCGTTTTCGCTGAGTTCTGCAGGAATTAAAAGTTTAGCACCTTCTGGATCGTTGTATTTTGCATCAAAGTCATAGAATGTGTGGCTTGGAGCAATTTCCCCTGGAATATATGCTACAACTTCTTCTGTATCGCTGTCTGCAGGATAAGTTACCGAGTTACCTGTTACAGAACATTCAACTTCTCTTGCGTTAATCGATTTTTCAATAAGAACTTTATCATCCCACTGAAAAGCTTCCATAAGTGCAAAACAAAGTTCCCGTCTGTTTTTTGCTTTAGAAGCACCGTTTGAACTGCCTGCACAGCAAGGTTTTACAAACATAGGATAGTCGCCCAGTTCTTTTTCAGTTGCTTCAATAAAAGCGTCATAAACTACTGAATCCAGCATAACACTGCGTTTCATACAAACATAAGGAACTACAGGAAGTCCGGCACTCTGCCATATCATTTTTGTTTTTTCTTTATCCATTGTAATGGCAGAACTGATGTGAGAACATCCAACATAAGGAATATCTGCCATTTCGAACAAGCCCTGAATTGTACCATCTTCACCATAAGTTCCGTGAAGGGCAGGGAATACAACATCAATATTCAAAGTTTTTCCGTTAACAGCAAGACAATTCTTTTTTCCACCAGGAATTACTGTAACAGCTTTTGAATCATCTTCTGTAATCTGGAATACAGCTTTTTCATCTTTGCAGATTCTTTCGTATTCGCTGTTATCCTGTAAATACCATTTTCCGTCTTTTGAAATTCCTATAAGCGTAATGTTATCTTCTTTTGAAAAACCTCTTGCTATAGAAGATGCGGAAATTAAACTGATTTCATGTTCGCCAGAACGGCCACCGTAAATTAAACAAATATTCATTCTCTTACCTTTATTTTTTCATTTCTTTTAATGCCTGTTTTGCTTCTGAAATTTCATCATAAGGCATTGTAAAATCTTTATAGATAATACTGTTTTCGTGAGATTTTCCCAATAACAGTACAATATCTCCTTTTTGTGCCATTTTAAAGACTTCTCTTATGGCTTTTTGTCTTTCATGAATGATAAACAGATTTTCATTCATTACTTTGCCTTCTTTTTCTGCACCAACTGCAATTTCTTTAAGCAAAGTAACAGGATCTTCACCACGAGGGTCTTCATCTGCAAGAACAACTACATCACAGAATTTTGCAGCAATCTGTCCCTGAAGAGGGCGTTTAGTTGTATCGCGTTCACCGCCACTTCCAAATACACAGAACATTCTTCCGTTACAGCGTTTGCGAACTGGTGGGAAAATAGTTTCAAAACTGGAAGGTGTGTGGGCGTAGTCTACAATTACTTCAAATGGCTGGCCTTCATCAATAACTGTCATACGGCCCTTAATTGGAGTAAGTGTGGAAACTCTGGATGCAACATCTTCGAAAGTAAGGCCTGTTACACTGCTAACTGCTGTAATGCTGGCCATAAGATTGTAGGCATTAAAAGCACCTGGAACAGAAGCCTTTACAGAAAAGTGTGTATGTTCTCTTGGAACTACAGGATCATAATTTTCTTCATAAATTGCAGAAGTTCCGTCTGCTTCTACATCAAAAGAAATGCCGTATGTGGCAGAAGCAATGTTTTTTGCAGTCATGTAGCGCAGATTTGCTGGAATTTCTGGAAGTGGAACTGCATTTTCACCTGTTTCAGCTGCAGCCTTTCCTGCTTTTCCCAAGGTTGTAAAACCGTATACATGATGTTTTGTTGCTTCAATAAAATACTGAGCAGAAGGATCTTCCAGATTTACAATACCAATAGAATTGATTTTCTGTTTTGTTCCTTCAATTGTTTTTATATGATTATGTTTGTCTAATGCTCTAAAAAGATTTGCTTTGTCGCTTCTGTAAGTTTCAAAGTTTTTATGGAATTCCAGATGTTCAAGAGTAACATTCATAAAAAGACCACAGTCAAAAAGAATATTACCACATCGGTTCAGTTTAGAAGAAAGTCCGTGGGAAGAAGTTTCTACAACAGCATAAGAGCAGCCATTCATAAGCATTTCATTTAAATGATGCTGAATAATTGGTGCTTCTGGTGTTGTCTGGTGCTGTGGATTAGGAATAGCTTCTCCACCTAAAGAATATTCTACTGTTGAAATAAAACCGGCTTTTTTACCACAGGCTCTAAGCAGCTGCCATACAAAGCTGACTGTAGAAGATTTTCCTTCTGTTCCAGTAATACCAATTACAACCATTTTTTCAGAAGGATTGTTATAGAAAGTGCTGGAAACAGGAGCCATGGCAAAACGTGAGTCGGCAACATTAATTAAAACAGGAGAAAACTTTTCTTCCTTTGTAGATATCTGATTATTAATGCTTCTTTTTATAATTGCTTTTGCAACTTCTTCTTTTAATTCAGCAGTTAATTCACCCTGGAAAATAACAGCATTGGCACCGGCCATAATTGCTTCTGGAATAAAACGATTACCGTCTGTGTGAGTACCAGGAAGGGCAAAGAACAAAGAATCTTCTTTAACTTCTCTTGAATCAAAAACAAGATTTGTTACAGGAATTTCGTTAATATCAGACAAATCTGTAATTACAGATCCGTCGGCGGCTACTACCTTGTGTTCAATAGATGGTAGTATTTGTGAAAGTATTTTTTTCATAAGTTTATAATAATGCTTATTTGTGATATAATCAATTTATGTTTGAAGTTCGTGTAGAAGCTGATTTTGCGGCAGCTCATTTTTTGCGTGATTATAACGGTAAATGTGAAAATCTTCATGGGCATAATTATAAAGTTTATGCTCATGTAAAAGGTTCCCAGTTGAATGAAGGTGGCATGTTAATGGATTTTTCAAAATTAAAGACAGCCCTTCGTACAGTTTGTAAACAGCTGGATCATACAAATCTTAATGATAAAGACGTTTTTGACCAGAATCCTAGTGCAGAAAGAATTGCCATGTATATTTATAACGGAATTATTGAAGAAGTTCAGAAAGAAGGACTGGATTTGTCTTTCAAAGAGGGAAAAACTTCTCCAGTCCTTTTTGCAGTTGATGTATTTGAAACAGATACAAGCAGAGCAAGATATATTGTATGCTGAAAAGCTGAAGCATATTCAACAATACAGGGGGTTACATTCTAACTGGAACTCCCATATTATTCAGGTCTTTTTTAATGCCGTCTACTGTGTAGCCCATAGAGTGAACCATAGAAGCAATAAGGGCTGCATCGGCTTTACCTTCTTTTAGAACATCTGCCATGTGCTGAGGAGTTCCGCCGCCACCACTGGCAATAACAGGAACATCAACATTTTCAGAAATCATTCTGGTAAGTTCAATGTCATAGCCGGTTCTCATTCCGTCTGCATCCATGGAATTTAATACAATTTCGCCTGCTCCAAGACTTACACCTTTTTTGGCCCATTCAAGAGCATCAAGTCCTGTGTCGACCCGGCCTCCGTGAATTGTTGTACCGTATCCGCTTGGTTTTGTAGGATCTTTACGAACATCCATACCAAGGACAATACACTGGTTTCCAAAAATGCGGGCACCTTCTGTAATAAGTTCTGGATTTTTAACTGCAGGGCTGTTTAAAGAAACTTTTTCTGCGCCGGCAAGAATTGTAGAACGAATATCTTCAATTGTGTTGATTCCACCACCTACACAGAATGGAATAAATACCTGGGAAGCAACTTTAGAAATTAAATCCAAAATAGGACCACGGCCACGGGCAGAAGCAATAATATCATAAAATACAAGTTCATCTACACCCTGGCGATAGTATTCTTTTGCCATTTCAACAGGGTCACCAATATCAATATTATTCTGAAATTTTACACCTTTTGTAGTGCGGCCATCTTTTACATCAAGACAAACAATAACTCTTTTCTTTATCATTCTGATTCCCCCTACATTGCGGCAAAGTTTTTAAGAATTTCCAAACCGACTTTTCCAGATTTTTCCGGATGGAACTGGCATGCGAAAATATTATCTTTTTGAATAACCGCAGGAACCTGAATGCCGTAATCTGCATAGGCTTTAATAACAGTATCGTCCTGTGGGCAGATAACATATGAATGAACAAAATAAAAGTCGGAAGGCTGAGGGAGACCTTTAAGAATAGGGCAGTCTCCGTTTTTATATTCCAGATTATTCCAGCCCATATGTGGAACTTTTATTTCTGCTTTTTTAAGTTCCGGATTAATAGTGTAGAAATGTTTGATGGAACCTTTTATTAATCCAAGGCAAGTAGTATTCCCTTCTTCAGATTTTTCAAAAATAATTTGAGAACCAAGACAGATTCCCAGCAAAGGGATTTTTGAGGCAGCTTTTTCTTTAATAAATGTGTCAAAACCAGTTTTCTTTAACTGATCCATAGCATAGGCTGCATCCCCAACTCCAGGGAAAATCAATTTGTCACATTTTTCCAAGTCTGCAGGAGATTTAGAAAGAATGTATTCAATTCCAAGACTTTTTAATGAGCGTTCAACACTAGTAATGTTTCCGGCATTGTAATCAATAATTCCAATCATGAGAAAAACTTAACGCATAGCAAAATGTATTTCAAGTATTTTTTTTACAATTTTCTACCGATAATTATTGTATGAGTTTAAAAGAATATTATGATATTGTTTCAAAAGTCTTGTTGGACTGGAGGGTTATTTCTACTGTTGTAGTTGTAATTCTGATTGTGTTCTTTACAAATATGACTATTCATTATAAAAAAAGACCTAAGGTTCGTAAGGCTAAAAAGGTTGCAGCTCCTAAACCTGCACCGGCTCCAGCTGCAGAAGAAGCCGCTGATGAAGAAGCTGAAGAATAGTTAAGTAAACAATTTGAAAAATATTGAAAAAAACACGCAATTTTTTTTGTAAAAACTGCGTGTTTTTTTATTTTAAAGCAATATTAACTATGTGGAAGAAGTTGTAAAAATCAGTTCAGATGATGATTTGTATGAGAATGACATTGTTGCTAAAGCGGCTTTTGAAAACTTTGGCATAAAGTATTTGTTTCCATGGCAGCGACTTGTTATTGCTAATATTCTGGAAGCAAATGAATGGATAAAACTTATGCAGACAATGTCTGAGGAAGAAAAGCTCCTGTTTGAAAAGGAAAACAATGACAGTTTTTGTAAAGGAAGACAGATTGTTTTGCTGCCTACAGGCGCGGGAAAGTCTTTATGCTTTCAGGTTCCTGCTTTGATTTTTGACGGGCCTACGCTGGTAATATATCCTTTGTTAGCTTTAATGTCGGATCAGCAGAGAAGAATGGAATCGGGTAACTTACAGAGTGTGTTATTTAAAGGTGGTCAAACAGATGATGAAAGAGAGAATAATTTTAGAAAACTGAAAAACGGTGCAAAAATTATTTTAGCGAATCCCGAAGTTCTTCAAAGTGAACGGCTTATAGCAAGGCTGAAAACAGTTGGTATAAGGCATATTGCTATAGATGAAGCTCATTGTGTTTCTGAATGGGGGGACTCATTTAGGGCGGCTTATTTAGGGCTTGGAAAAGTAATTGAAGAATTGAACCCTCCTGTTATAACTGCATTTACTGCAACTGCATCTGCGGGTGTTTTAGACCGGGTTTCTCAGATATTGTTTAATGGAGCGGCTCATATAGTTAGAAGTGAAAGTGACAGACAAAACATTCATTACTATGTAGTAAATGCTGGAGCGAAAGCTAAAGAGGCTTTGGTGCTGGCTAAAAAAGAGTTGAAACCAATGATAATTTTCTGTGGAACAAGGGATAAAACTGAAAACATGGCTCGTAAATTGAATATGTGTTTTGGAGCTGATACTGCAAGGTATTATCATGCAGGGATGGAGAAACAACAGAAAGAAGAAACGGAAAAATGGTTTTATGAAAGTAAGACTGGTATTCTTTGTGCAACATGTGCTTATGGTATGGGTGTAGATAAAAAAGATATTAAGACTGTTGTACATCTGGAACCTCCTGAAACAGCGGAAGCGTATATTCAAGAAGCGGGACGAGGTGGAAGGGATGGTAGTATTGCTAAAGCGATTTTGCTTTGGAGTTTGAATGATTCTCTTGCTTTTGGTTTGCATGGTGAGAATTCCAGACAGGCTTATATAAAGCGTTTTGCAGAAACAGAAGATTGTAGAAGACAGGTTTTGCTTGATGCTTTAGGTGGCGAACAGGCGGTTTGCAGTGGATGTGATTTGTGTGAAGCACGAATGAAGAAAAAAAAGACAGCTTATGTAGCTGACTGGAAAATGACTTACTCTATTGTGAAAAGATGCAAGAATTTTTATTCGGAAGAAGAACTGGAGGAAGAAGTTTCCAGACGGATGGGGCAAAAATTCCAAAAGGAATTAGGCCTCAATGTCTGGAATAATTCTGACAGTGTTGATGTTGTACAACAACTGAAACAAAGTGGGAAAATAACTGAAAGCAATTTTCTTTGGAAAGGAAAGCTTAAAGCTATCGGTCCATAATGGTTATTTCTACACGGCGGTTTTTGCTGCGACCTTCTTCTGTGTTGTTTGTGGCAATAGGTTCTGTTGAGCCTTTTCCTTGAGTAAAGATGTGATACTCATCGCGAACTCCCAGCTCTATGAGGTAATTTGCAACACTGACAGCTCTTTCTTCTGAGAGTTGCTGTCGTGCTGCAACAGTGCCTCGTTCTGCACAATGTCCGGTAATTAAAAGATCATTTGAATACTGATTAAGAATTTCTGCAATCAATCGGATTTTTTCTTTTTCCGATTCAAGAAGGATATCTGAATCTGGTTCAAACTGGATGTTTTCAATACTAATGGTTAATCCCTTTTCACCTTTTTTTACTTTTATGTTTTTAAGGTTGAGACTTTCTACAGTACCTTGTACTGAAGCCAGAGTGTAATCGTCACTAACATTTTGGAATTCTGTGATTTCTGAGTGAGCTGTACCTGCAAATAAGTAGCGGTTACCATATACATCTTTCATCTGAATTTTGAATTCTTCATTGTAATGGTCTAAAATACCTCGACTGCTGTCCCAGTAAAGAACTTGCTGTGAATAACCTGTTGTTTCTGCATAAAGACTTCCTGCACGTTTATTTGCAAGGGAATTGGACTGGTAGAATTCATAATAAAGCTGAATTACATTAAAAATTCTGCCGTTTTCTTCCACATCCCCTACGTATTTATATGTGGCTGTAAATGGAATAACTATAGGTTTAGTCATGTTAAAAAGTTTTCTTACATCATGAACTTCTTCTCCTTGTGCAGTCCATGTTTCTCCAGGTTTTCTTGTTACAGCAGGGAAGACTGGAACATTGCGAACTGTTGGCATAAAGGAGTCGTTTGGAATAACAAGTTCACCATTTTTCTTTCTTGTGACTGTTACTTCTGATTCTTCACCCCAGGAAAGTTTGCTTTGTGAGCCGTTGAGCAAAGTATTATTTGTTGTCATGTAAATTGTATGGAGTTTTGCAGTTCCATCCTTATCTACATCTTCTACGGTAGTTGAAATACGGTTAATAATTTCTGCATGATTATTTAATATGCCGTTAAAATATGCTTCTTCTTCTACAGTTGAAATATAACTGCTGGCTTCTCCTTTTACATGGTTGAATTCAAAAAGAACACCTTGGGAAGAATTGTTTATCTGGGCATTAAGATTGAGTCCTGTTAATAAAAATATGGCTGATAAAAGAAATCTTGTTTTTTTCATAAAATCCTCTATGTTTTGATTATCGGATGTTTTTAGTAACAATAAATAAAACAATGAAAAGAAAAAATGGTAACCGGATTTTTAATTAAGAATTAGGAATGAGGAATGTGGAAGTTGTGGTATAATTTTAGGTTAGATGAGGTTTTTGGGGTATGAAGGAATTCTTTGAAAGTCAGTGGGGTGATATTTTACTGGTGGTTGTGATTTTTATTTTGATTTTAGCACTGATTATTCAACGTTTTAGAATGAATAGTTTGCTTAAAAAAGAGCGGCAGGATGCTGTAAAAAGATCTCGTGCTGTTCTTGGCGGGCAGATGATTGAACAGGTGGCTCCATTTTTACCAGATTTTCCTTGTAATCCGGCAGATGTACGATTTATAGGAAAACCTGTTGATTTTATCGGGTTTTCTGGGTTGGCTGAAAATGATTGTGTTGATGAAGTGCTTTTAATAGAGGTAAAGACTGGGGATTCTAAATTAAGTGGAAGAGAAAAAGAAATAAAAAACGCGGTCAAAAATGGCCGCGTCCGTTATGTGGAATATAAGTTTTAATTTATTCTGCTGTGAAGCGGATTGTTTCCCACTGGTCGTTGAATTTTTCCAAATCTTCGCCAACATCCAGTTTTAATTCTCCGTTGCTCATTTCTTCGGCTTTGTACATTGGTTTTGTTGTACGAAGAGCTTCTGCTTCAAGGTTTATATAACCTGGGAACTGGAATGCATCCAGGAACTGAACATAAATGTCTGGGCGATGAATAAAGTTAATAAAATCCATGGCTCTTTCATAATGTTTTGTTCCCTTTAAGATAACCATAGAGTCCAGATAACTTGGTCCACCTTCTGGAGGAATAAAGAAATCAATCATTTCATCCTGTTTATCTTCTGGAACTTCACCAAATACTACTTCTGCATAACCCTGGCAAACCCAAAAGTCACCTGCTGCAAATGATTTACCAAAACCTTCTGCATCAAATTTAACAAGATTAGGTTTCCATTCAGTATTAATTAAATCTGCAGCTTTTTTAAGTTTTGCTACATCAGTTGTATTTACTGATTCTCCCTGATACACAAGAGCATCACCAATTACTTCACGCATATCATCCATCATTGTCATGTGACCTTTAAGATCTTTGCGGGCAAAAATGTTCCAGCTTTTTTCGTAATTAGTAACCTTCTGTTTATTTACAGCAATACCGGCCATACCAAAATAATATGGAACCTGATATTCCATATTTGGGTCAAAAGACATAAGTTTTTCGCATTCAGGATTAATATATTTAATGTTAGGGAATTTATCATGATCAATAGTTTCGACCATGCCCTGATTAATCATTAATGAAGTAAAATCCTGAGAAGGAAAGGCAATATCGTATCCCTGCGCACCAGCTTTAAGTTTTGCGTACATTACTTCGTTGGAATCATATGTGTCAACTTTTACAGTACAGTTATATTCTTCTTCAAACTGTCTTAAAACTTCATCTGGAGTGTAGTATGTCCAGTTGTAAAGATAAAGAATACCATCGTCTTTTTGGAAGAAAGATGGGAGACTAAGCATAACAGCAGTGAAAATTGCAACACCAATCATAAGAAGGATAGTTCGTTTCATATTTTTAATCCTTAAAATCTCTAGTGAGATGCAGCAAAAGATTTAAGACCTTTGCGGCATACAAAAGCAATAAGACAAGTAACCAGAATCATGATTACTGACAAAGAATTAATTACAGGTGAAACACCAAAGCGAATCATTGAATAAACATACAATGGCAATGTTGTAGAACCTGGACCTGAAACAAAGAATGTAATTACAAAATCTTCCAAAGACATTGTAATTGCCATTAAAAATCCCGAAAGAATTCCAGGGAAAATTGCTGGTACAACAACCTTAAACATTGTCTGATCTTCTGTTGCTCCAAGGTCGTGAGCTGCTTCTACGATAGAATAATCAAATTCGTCTAAGCGGGCATTTACCATAAGGAATACAAATGGAAGACAGAAGGTTGTATGAGCTGCAAATACTGTAAACAATCCTAATGGCATTTTTATTCCGCTGAAGAAGATTACCATGGACATACCAATAATAACTTCTGGAAGAACCATTGGCAGGAATGTAAGAGTCTGAATCATCTTCTTTCCCTTAAATTTGTACCAGTTGATACCAATAGAAGCCATTGTTCCAAGTAAAGTTGAAACTACAGCTGAAGTAATTGCAATAATAAAACTGTTAAACAATGCCATCCACAAATCACCGGAATTGCAGAAAAGCTCTTTGTACCATACAAGACTAAATTTTGTGAATTCAGCACCTTTACTTTCATTGAAAGAGTAGGCTGTGATTACAAATAAAGGCAAAAAGAGAAAAAGTATTGTTAAAATCAAAATAAGTTTTGATATTGAAAATACGTGCTGTCCTCTTTTTTTCCAGGAACGTTTTGCATGTCTTGCATTTTCAGAAGTTGGCTTATTTTTATTAAAAATAGCATCGTGGAATAATAAGCTTAAATTTCTAGCCATTATTTTGTACCTCCTGAAACATAGTTATCTTCTTTTGCTGTGCTCTTTTTAAGCTGTGCATCTTTATTGTTTGTATGTGTAATCCATAAAATGCCGGCAACAGAAAGAAGTGTGATGATAATACTGAATGCAGAAGCTAAAGGCCAGTTTCTTGTTTTCTGAACCTGGTCTACAATGATGTTTCCAAGCATGTAAGAATCTTTTCCACCAACTAATAATGGAACTGTATAAGCACCAAAAATAGGGATGAAAGTGAAAATTAAAGCCGAAACAACACCACTTTTAATACCTGGCAATAAAACTTTAATCATTGCTACAGGCTTTGTAGCACCAAGGTCTCTGGCAGCTTCAAGCAAAGAAAAATCAAATCGGTCTACTGCTGTAAAAATTGGTAAGATTGCGTATGGAATATACATGTAAACACTTACTAAAATTACAGCTTTTGTGTTGTAGAGGAATGGAATGTATTCTTTTGTAAGATGAAGACTTATTAAAATCTGGTTCAAAATACCATCGTTGTTCAAAATGCTCATCCAGGCAAAAATTCTGATAAGAGAGTTTGTCCAGAATGGAATGATGATTAAGAACAAAAACAATGTCTGATGTTTACTTCTGGCCATAGCATAAGCAGATGGAATAGAAATAAGGATTGTAATCAGAGTCGAAATAATTGTGATTTTAAGTGTTCTCAGTACAATAAGCCCATATTCAGGTTTAAAAATCTGTTTATAAGCTTTAAAAGAGAAAATCCATTCAACACCACCGTAAGTTCCTTTTTTAAGGAAACTGTAAATAAAAATAATTACAAGTGGTGCTACAAAGAAAATAAGGAACCACAGTCCCATTGGCCATCCGTAGAATGAACCTATAGACAGGAGTTTGTCTCCATCATTTTTCTTTAATTTATCTTTCATTATTTTTCAATGTCCTCAACAATGTAAGCATCTTCTGCTGACCATGAAACATAAACCCTGTCTTTCCACTGAATTACAGGACCATCATCCATATAGTCTGTGTGCTGTTTGAATACCTTAATTACTTTTCCTGTATCAAGTTTTACATAGAATTTTGACTGGAAACCAGAATAAATTGGTTCTTCAACAATGCCGCTGAATACGTTTACATCTGTACGACCGCCAGTTGCAGGAGGTTCAAGTGTAATACGGATTTTTTCTGGACGGATTGTAAATGCAACTTTCTGGCCTTTATCTGTGTGTTCGTAGTCTGTAACCTGCATGTAGCGGTCCAAAGCTGCTGTTGCTTCTGTGTCAGTTGCAAGAGGAGCCTGTTTTCCAAGCTCTGGTACAGAAAGAGTAGCCATAAAGTCATCATTTCCGTTGGCATCTTTGTGAGGAACACAATCTACAACTTCTGCATCAAAAAGGTTTGTTTCACCAATAAACTGAGCAACAAACTGAGTAGCAGGACTTTCATAGATTTCGTATGGAGTTCCAATCTGTAAAACATGACCTGAGTTCATAACAGCAATTCTGTCTGAAACAGAAAGTGCTTCACTCTGATCGTGAGTAACATAAATAAATGTAATACCAATCTGGTCGTGGAGTCTGTCTAAGTCAATTAAAAGATTTGCACGGAGTTTTGCATCCAATGCAGAAAGTGGTTCATCAAGCAGCAAAACTTTTGGTTCATTGATAAGGGCGCGGGCAATTGCTACACGCTGCTTCTGACCACCAGAAAGCTGATTAGGCTTTTTGTTGATGTGCTGATCCAACTGAACCAGATGAACGTATTCACGAACTTTCTTGTCAATTTCATCCTTTGGAACTTTTTTAAGTTTTAATGGAAATGCAACATTGTCATAAACTGATAAATGTGGGAAAAGCGCATATGTTTGGAATACAGTGTTAGCAGGTCTTTTGTCAGGAGGAAAAGGAATTACATCCTTATCATCAAAAAGAACAGCGCCGTCATCTGGGAATTCAAACCCTGCAATAATGCGAAGTAAAGTTGTTTTACCGCATCCAGAAGGACCGAGGAGAGAGAAGAATTCTCCTGGTTTAATAGTAAAGTTGATGTCATCCAAGGCAACAAAGTCGCCGAATCTTTTGGATACATGATCAATGGTAACCTGACTTGCTTTCATTCAAGTAACCTCAATCTTAAAAGTGATAAGCCCTGCATACGCAAGACAAAAAGTTCACCAAAACTTAGCTATTTGTTGTTGGGTCGTTTTGTAAGTAAATATTCTTTCTAATCGATAAAATGCAACATATCCGCGATTGTGTCAATGTTTTTTTTGCATTTTATCGATTTATTTTTTGTTATTTCAACAATATATGAATCAACTTATTCCAGATACTTTTATATGGCTGATATCGCATTGGCATGTCGATCCAGGTGTATTTATTCAAAATACTTTTGTGATGGCTGAATGTGTCAAAACCAATCTTTCCGTGATATGAACCCATTCCGCTTTCTCCACATCCTCCAAAGCCCATAGAACTTGTGGCAAGGTGAAGAACTGTATCGTTTACACAACCACCACCAAAACGGCAGTTTGTTGTAACTTTGTCTGCAACTTTAGAAGAGCTTGTGAAAATATAGAGAGCAAGAGGACATGCTTTAGAATTGATGTCGCTTATAATCTGATCTAAATCTTCGTAAGTAAGAACTGGCATAATTGGACCAAAGATTTCTTCTTTCATAACCGCATCATCATAAGTAACATTGTCCATTACTGTAGGAGCAATCTGTTGTGTTTGGGCATTTACATTGCCGCCTGCAACAACTTTTGCCTCATCTATTAAACCGGAAACCCTCTTAAAGTGTTTTTCATTAATGATTTTTCCATAATCAGGATTAGAAAGCGGATTTTCAGAATACTGAATAGTAATCTGTTTTTTTACTTCAGAAATAAACTGGTCTTTTACATCTTTGTGACACAAAACATAGTCAGGAGCAACACAAGTCTGACCACAATTTAAGTATTTACCAAATACAACCCGTTTTGCTGCCAGTTTGATATTTGCATCTTTATGAATAATACAAGGACTTTTTCCTCCAAGTTCCAGAGTTACTGGAGTAAGATGTTCTCCTGCTGCTTTCATAACTTCTTTTCCAACAGCCTGGCTTCCTGTAAAGAAGATGTAGTCGAACTTTTCTTTTAAGAGAGCCTTGTTTTCTTCACGGCCCCCCATAACTGTTGCTACATATTTTGGATCAAAAGCATCTTTAATAATTTCTTCAATAATTGCACTTGTATTTGGAGAATATGCGCTTGGTTTTACAATGGCAGTATTTCCTGCTGCAAGGGAATCTACCAAAGGTTCTACAGTAAGAAGGAAAGGGTAGTTCCATGGACTCATAATTAAAGTAACGCCATATGGAGAAGGTTTAATTTTACTTGTAGAATGAAAGTTCGTAAGTGGAGTAGGAACTATTCTGCTTCTGGAATAGCGGCCAACTCTTTTAAGCATGTAAGAAATTTCACTTAAAACAAGACCTGTTTCGCACATAAAGCCTTCATGAGCACTTTTACCAAGGTCTTTTTTGATTGCTTCAGAAATTTTATCTTCTCGTGTTTTAATAGCCTTTTGAAGTCTTTTTAAGGCTGCTTTTCGAAACTTAATTGATTGAGTTTCGTTTGTAAAAAAATATTCTCTTTGAGTTTTTACTAAAGTTGAAATTTCTGCTTCTGTCATTTTGTTTCTCCATCTGATACAGGTTTTAATTCTTTATAAAAATGTTCCAGTTCTTTTGCATTCCATAATACAGGAACCGGATACAATGGATTTGCTTCTTTTGCCGCATGTTTTGCAAGGGCGGTAATATCTTCATCTTTAATTTCTGGGAAAGAAATTCCAATATTATAAGATTCGTTTTTATCTTCAATTGCTTTTATAAATGCAGCCGCTGCACTTTCTGCAGGAGTCTGTTCTGTAGCAAGTCCTGCTTCAATTGCAAGAATTTTCAGTTTTTTGTCGATTTTGTGGCCATAAGCTTTAAGCATGACAGGAAGAATAATTGCATTTGCCAGGCCGTGAGGAACATTGTATAAGCCTCCAAGAGAGTGTGCTATAGCGTGCACATAACCTACATATGAAACTGTAAATGCAAATCCTGCGTAATAAGAAGCAGTAAGCATATTTTTTCTTGCCTGTTCGTCCGAACCGTTAAAAACTGCAGTATCAAGATTCTGGAAAATCATTCTTACTGCGTCTTTTGCACATTTTCTAGTTTTCTTTGTTGTTGAATTCCCAATAAAAGCTTCTACTGCGTGAGTAAGAGCATCCATACCGGTAGAAGATGTGATATGTGGAGGCAAACTTAAAGTTACCTGAGGTTCCAGTAATGCATAACGAGGGATTAATGGGAACGACATAATTGCATATTTATCTTTTGTTTCTACATCACGGATGATTGCAGCAAGAGTTGTTTCGCTTCCTGTTCCAGCTGTAGTAGGAACTGCAATAAGCAAAGGAAGTTTTTTCCATACTTTAAGAACGCCGCCTTTTTTTCTAAGTGGAGTTTTAGGTGCATTTACTTTTACACCAAGTGCTTTTGCACAGTCCATAGATGAGCCGCCACCAAAACCAATGATAAAATCACAATCGTTTTCTTTGTAGATTGCATATGCTTCATCAATATTCTGAGTTGTAGGATTAGGAACTGTCTTGTCATATATGAAAAGGGGAATGTTGTTATCCTTTAATACTTTCTGAAGTCCGTCTGTAAGCCCAAGTTTCATAATAGATTCGTCTGTTACAAGAATACCCTTATGAACTTTTTCTTTTTTTATGATTGAAGGAAGATTAGCAAAACCGTCAATAATAACCGGCTGTCTGTAAGGCATAAAAGGAATTGCAATTTTGAATCCTGCCTGAAAGATTCTGCAGTAAGTTTTTTCTATAAGATTCATATAAACACTATGACATAGTTTGAAATATTGTCAAGAAAATTAAATATTGCAAATATAACAAAATGTTATTATGATAATTTTCGCTATGAAAAATGAATCTACTGGAAAAAAAACTGTATACAACTATTCTGCACAGGATATTTCTATTTTCGATGTCCTTGTTTTAAGTAAAGTACTCCCAAAACTTTCGAACATTACACCATGGGGACTCCCTGCAAATATAATTACTATTTTTTCAAATACATGTGTTTTTATTGCTTTTATTATTGCAATGCTTTCTGTTAAGGGAATTTATACCCTGTGGTTTGCCATCCCATTTTTACTCATTGCATATCTTATTGGAGACGCCTTAGACGGCGTTCAGGCAAGAAAGACAAAAACAGGTTCTCCTCTTGGAGAATTTATGGACCATTTTCTTGACTGTTTCGTAAATGCAGAACTTTTTATTCCATTTTTAGTTTGTTATAAAGCTGCAAATCCATACTTAATCTTTTTAGTTCTGGTAAAGGCTTATATTACTCAGGCTGCAGCTTTCTGGGAACGCTATAAAAACGGTCATATGTATTTTGGCCGATTCAGTACTTCGGAAACAATAATTGGTTTGGCATTAATTATTACTGTCAGCTATTTTTCGGGCATTGTAGATTTTTGCGGCAGAACTTTAGGTAGTTTTGAATTTATTTCTAATGCTGTAAGCAGCCAGTTTTTGCTGAATTTTACAATTCTTGATGTGGTTATTGTTATATTTATTCTTGGCGCATTAAGTTCTGATATTTTTAATTTTGTACGAACAAAAGGTGCTTCACTTCGTTTCTGGAGTTATTGTGTTTCAGCTCTTTTAGTTGGATTTTTGTTTGCTGTTCAGAATGTAGATTTTTATTATATTCCATACTACATTGTGGCTTTGTTTAATATTGATTTTATTTCAAATCTTATAGTTTCAATTACCATGAAAAAGACAGATCCACATCCAGATTATGTTTTTGTTGGTTTTGCAGTTGTAATGTTCTGCTTAAAAATTACAGCACCTTGGGTTTTAATTGTTGAATTATGTTTTTTAAGTCTTAAAGTTTTAATTCGTGCTGTTTCTTTTATTTCTAAGCATAAAAATTACTGGTATTGGAAAAATCCTGCACCAGTTGAAGAGTAAAAATTTACTGATTTTTTTTGTTTTTTATTTTCACAATTACAAAGATTATAGCTGCAACAGCAAGTATTCCAAATAAAATGAATCCTGCCAGTTTAAAGCTTTTTTCTGCGGCCTGTCCCAAAAAATAAACCAAAGTGAAAAGGGTACTGGAACTGATTAAAGCTGCAATGGAATCGAAAAGAATAAATTTTGCTGTTTTAAGTCCCACAAATCCTGAACTTAAAAACAAAGCATTTCTTACACCAAAAGGAATAAAGCGGCATGTTATAAAAGTAACAAAGCCGTGAGTTTCCAGGTGTGAAGAAACCCATTCCAGTTTTTCGGGCGTAAGTTTTTTCTGCAAAAATTTAAATTTAAGGACACCTTTAGAAAGCAGTTTTCCCAAAGTGTATACAATCAAATCACTTAAAAAAATGCCTGTGTAAAGTGCAATGTAAGTTGGAAAAAGCAGCTGTGGAGTTTTGTGAACCATGGCAACGGAAAGAATAATAAGTGCATCTTCTGAAATTGGAAGATTGAATCCTGCCAGAATTAAAAGAGTAAAAACGGTAATTGGCCAGTAAGAAACATAAGATGAAATAAACTCTAATATCGCGTTCATGTCCATAATTTGCCATAAATCGGTATGTTTTACAATACATTTTATATAGAAACTTTTCTTGAGAATTTAGCATTTTTGCATTAAAATATTTGATTGTGAAAAACGAAAATTTTGATTACGGCGATTTTGTAAAAACAGAAGAAACTCAAGAATTGGAGTCTGTAGAAATTTTAGACTACACTCAGACTTCTGTTTTAGTACCTGAAACTGAAGCTGTTTCAGAAGTTCAGGAAGTTGAAAATATTGAATTTAAGTCAGCAGAAGAAACTGCTGGTAATAAGAAAAAAGATAAAAAATCATTAAAAAACAAGAAAAAATCATCTGGAATCCAAAAGCAAAGAACTTCAATTGGTGCCAAATTAATTTTTATTATTTCCCTTCTTGTAATTATTTCCATGGGACTTATTACAGCCCTGGTTTCATATTTTGTAACACAAGATACACGCATTAACGCAGAAGAAAATAACCTTACAATCAATAACAGAACTCTTTCAGATTGCGAGTTCCGTTTGAATACATTCCTTAATAATTCTGCACTTTTATTCGATCTGAATCCTACTAACAAAGACGAAGAAACTCAGTCATTTTTTACCAGAAACAGTGAAATTGCTTCTGTAGTATTTTTTGAACAGAATAAAGAACTTATAAATCAGGATTTCTTTAATCAGAACGGCATTACTCTTAAAATGCTGGAATCTTACATTGTTATTTGCAGTAAAAACATTGTAGAAGCAAAAAAAGGAATTACAAAACTTTCCAATGCATCACCATATTTTGGACTTCCTCTTCTTTCTATGATTTATCAGTTAAAAACTCCTGCAGGTCCACAGACTGTACTTGTTCTTTTTTCTTCACAGTCTTTGCTTGATTCTTTTTCAGCAGGTTCTATAAATCAGTCTTTCCTGGTAAATGACACAGGCGACATTCTGCTTCATTCAGATTTAGATCAGGTTTTAAAAGGTAAAAATATTCGTGATGATTATCTTATAAAAGCAATGAATGAATCTGCTCAAAAAGGGGAACAGATTACCTACACAGATGCAAATGGAAAAGAATACATTGGTGCTTTTTCAAAACTGACAGCTTTTAATAGCGGAGTTCTGACTCAGGTTGCAACAGAAATTATTCTGGAAGGAATTATAAAAACAACCTGGCAGAATATTTATCTTACCATGGCCATTCTTTCTATTGCTATTCTTATTATCTGGCTTTTTGCCCGCTCTCTTACCACACCATTAAAGCTTCTTACAGAAGTAACTAACGAAATTAACCAGGGGCGCTTTGACACAGAATTGTTCAAAAATCTTAATCAGAAACGCCGTGATGAAATTGGTGTTTTGAATCAGAGTACAAAAGCCGAACAGGATATTCTTAATACTTTTACAAAACTTACCAACAAGGTTGTAACAAAGGCAATTGTTCTTAAACAAATAGATTTTGAACCACATTTAAAAGATATTACAATTTTCTTTAGCGATATCCGTGGATTTACAGCAATTTCAGATGCTTTTAATAACCGCTATGGCGAACATTCTGCAGCCCACATTATTGGCTTTTTAAACGATTACATGGAACGCATGGTAAACTGTATTGCTATTACAGGTGGAACAGTCGATAAGTTTGAAGGAGATGCCATTATGGCTGCCTGGGGTGTTTTAAGAGATGATAACCTGGATTTTGAAAAACTTGACCCTTCAACAGATGAATATAAAGAAAAATCTGCTGTTCATGAACAACACATAAAAGAAGATGCTGTTAATTCTATTACTGCGGCAGTTGCTATGCGTTATGCCCTTATGGAATATAACAAACAGGCAGATGCATATACCAGAGCCCATGAACACGATTTAAGTGCGCCTTATAAACCAAATATTAGAATTGGTTCAGGTATTAATGTTGGTCGTGCAACAGTAGGCTTTATGGGTTCTAATGATAAAATGGAGTTTACTTCTATTGGTGACTCTGTAAACATGGCAAGCCGAACTGAAAGTTCAACAAAACCTTGTGGTGTAGATATTCTTATTACACAAGAAACCTATGAATTATTAAAGTATGAGTACATAAAGTGTTCCAGCAATAATTATACAATTCTGGATGAAAACAAAGATAAGGAAATTGTTGTAGAAAAGATTCCTGTTCCTTTTGAAGTAAAAGGAAAGGGTATTCAGTATTTTTATGGAGTGGTAAATATGCCTGCTCTGGATATTGAACAATTCTTTAAAACAACAAATCCGGATTTTGTTGTAGATCCTGATTGTGAAATTGCAGTAGGTCCTAAAGGTCCACAAAGTTTGGATCAGGTAAGACAGTTACTGGGAATTCCAATCCCAGATTACAGTGGAGTTAATCTTGACCAGCAAGAGAAAAAGATTACCATCCATACTACTTGATTTGCTGGTTGCAGCAATTTGTCTTAGCGCTTTTTATTTTAGCCTTAAGTATTTTTTTATTGAATTAAACAGAAACACTGTAAGATCAGATATTACATCAATTGGTCAGGTTCAATACAAATATAAGGTTGCACAGCGCAAGTTTGAAGACAGAGTTGTATGGGAACGTTTACAGATTAATAGTACTCTTTATAACGGTGATATTATCCGTACTGCATCTGGTGGTGCGGCAGGAATTCTTTTTGCCAATGCATCTTCTTTAGAGCTGGGCGAAAACACTATGATTCAGATTTTTATAACTGAAGACGGTGATTTTGTAATTTCTTTAGACAGTGGTACGGTTGCTGTAGAATCCAGCAATGTGGAAAACAACAGTCAGCTTAGTCTGCAAATGAAAAATGGTTCTGAAATTGTTTTAAAACCAGGTGTAAGTTTTACTGCAGAAACAACAGCCAGCGGGGAATCTTTATTTACTGTAAAACAGGGCGAAGTAACAGTTACAGATGACACTGGTGTTGAACAGCAGTTGTTCCAGGGCGAAAGTTTTACACAGTCAAAAGAAGGTAAACTTAGCCAGAAAGCTGTAAGTGCATCTACTCCTGCCAGAATCTTAAATTTTGAACAGAAACCAGTTGATGTAAAAATTGACTTAAAAGTTATAGATGAATATAAACAGGATAAACTTGTAATAGAAACTTCTACATCACCAGATTTTTCTGAAATCAGTAATACATATACAAAAAATGCCAGCGAAAACTTTACAATTCCTGTAGAAGAAGGAAAAGTTTATTGGCGTATTTATCCTCAGTCAGATGCAGAAAATAAAACTGTGGGCGAAGTAAATGTTATAAAAGTTCCTGGAATAAATCTGGTAGCACCAGTAAATAAAAGTGAGCACAAAATAAAAGAAGAACTTAATTTGAATTTTGTATGGGAAGAAAATAGTCAGGCTTCTCATTATAAGTTCCAGCTGGCAAAAGACAGTGATTTTGCAAATATTATAGTAGAAGAAAAAGTTTACGACGGAAAATATAATTGTACTCTTAAAGCAGAAAATCTGAATCAGCAGAAAGAAAGTTATTTCTGGCGGGTTATTCCATATTATGGACTTGGAAACACAGGTTATAAAATTCCATCTTCATATTCTTCTTTCACAGTCGAAAAGGAACAGGTTTCGGAAATTGTAAGACCTGCTTTAATTTATCCTACAGAAAAACTGGAAGTTATTACCAAAGATGAAGACACTCAGCTTACTTTTATGTGGGAAAGTGAAAACCCTATGACAGAGTATAAGCTGCAGGTTTCAAAAAGCAGAGATTTTTCTAATTGCGCTATAGACTTAAAAGTTTACCAGACAGTAAGCGTTCAGCAGATAAATGCATTACGATTTACAGAGGGAACTTATTACTGGAAAGTAACAGGCTATTCAAAAGATAATGGAACTGCTGTGGAATCTGTAACAAAATCTTTTGAAATAAAAAAAGAAAGTTTGGAACCAGTTGCTCTTATTTTACCAGAAGATATTCCTGAATCGGAAGAAAAGAGTGCCATAGAAATTGCTATGGAAAATGCAGGAATAGCTTTGCCAGAAAAAGTAACAGAAACTGTGGAAAAAGAAAAAGAAACTGTGACAGCTGTTGTTACACAACCGGCAGAATCAACAACTGTAAAACCGGCAG
>JAKSTH010000029.1 GCA_024402655.1 Treponema sp.
AATGATGTACAGGATGCTGTATGGCTTGATACTCCAATGATCGAAATGATTCATGGAGAAGGTACAATCCTTAAATCAATCCCAGCTATGTATAACATGTTCATTAAATATGGTATTGATATCCGTAAGGAACCAATCTTGGTTTACCCTACACTCCATTACCAGAACGGTGGTGTTGAAATCAACTCTACATGTCATACAAACATTCCTAACCTTTTGGTTGCTGGTGAAGCTTCTGGTGGTGTTCATGGTACAAACCGTCTTATGGGTAACTCACTCTTGGACGTAGTTGTATTCGGACGTGAAGCTGGTATTGAAGCTGGTAAAATGTTCAAAGACATTAAATTGTCTGACAAAATGAATCTTGATCATGTAACAGCATTCGAAAAAGAAAGAGCTGCTGCTGGAATCAAGGGTGATGTTGTATCTCCAAAAGTATTGCCAACATATCACCACGGAAACCCAGAATTTGACAAAGCAATTCCTGGTGCTTCTAAATAATTAATGAAAATAAATAAGTAAAATTATTTATTTTTACTAAAAAGACTGTTTATAGTTTTCTATGAACAGTCTTTTTTTTATTTTTTATAAAAAAATACCCTTATTGAAAAAAATCATGCATGTCAATATAATAAAAGTAATTAAACTTTATTAAATAAAACAAAAGAGGTTTTATTATGGTACTCTTCGGAGGCATTCTTTCAATTAAAACAGTTACTTTCTTAGTATTCTGTGTATTTGCAATTGCCGCATTAGGTTATTTGCTTGGTAGAATCACTGTTAAAGGTGTTTCTTTGGGAACTGCAGGTGTATTTATTGTAGCTCTTCTTTTTGGTGCATTCCTTTATAATCCATTAGCTGAACAGCTTAAGGTTGGTGGTGCATCTTATGTTTCTAACGCACTTAAAATTGTTGAAACTTTAGGTTTGATTCTTTTCGTAACATCAGTTGGATTTATTGCAGGTCCAAGTTTCTTTGGTGATTTGAAAAAGAACTTTAAATCTTACATCCTTCTTGGTTTGTTAATCATCGTAATTGGTGGTCTTGCTTGTGCAGGATGTACAATCCTTGACATTAAAGTATTTGGTCGTGCTCCTGAAGAAGCAGGTGCTATGCTTGTTGGTCTTCTTTCAGGTTCTCTTACTTCTACTCCAGCTTTCTCTGCTGCAAAAGCAACAGTAACATCAGATGAACTTGAAGCAATTGTAGCTGTAGGACACGGAATCGCATATCTCTTTGGTGTAGTTGGTGTTGTATTATTCGTTCAGCTTGTTCCAAAAATGGCTAGAGCTAATATGGAAGACGAAAGAACAAAACTTTCTGCTGCAAACCCAGAAACACCTTCTAAACTTGACGGTTCAGAAATGGAACTTGATCCATTTGGATTCTGTGCATTCTCAATTGTAGCTGTTCTTGGGATGGTAATTGGTTGTTTCAAATTCGGAAACTTCTCTCTTACAACAACAGGGGGTTGTTTAATTCTTTCACTTATTTTTGGACACTTCTCAAAAATCGGTAAAGTTTCTATTATGCCTCCTGAAGCAACTCTTAAAGTATTCCGTGAATTAGGACTTATGTTATTCTTGATTGGTGCTGGTGTTGCAGGTGGTGCTTCATTTGTTAAATACTTTGAATGGGTATACTTCATTTACGGTATTGTAATGACATTAGTTCCAATGATTATTGGATACATTTTTGCTAAATACGTACTTAAATTAAACCTTTTGAACAATCTTGGTTCAATTTGTGGTGGTATGACATCTACTCCAGCTTTAGGAACTTTAATCAGTACTGCTGGAACAGAAAAAGTTGCAGGTGCTTATGCATCTACTTACCCAATCGCTCTTGTAGCCGTTGTAATTGTTTCTCAGGTATTGATTATTATCTTTAGATAGTAATTTAGATTGAAATAAAAAAAGGTTTTTCCACTCGGAAAAACCTTTTTTTTTATTCTTTTATTATTTTCCAACTACTTGGATAAATAACTAATCCATATAAATCATCTTCTTGAATGTACCCTTTTATCTGAAGATGTTTACCTTGTAATTCATATAATATATTAATTATATCATTTTTTTCAGTCATAATTTTATAATTCTTTTTATCATCCCCTTGAAGGACTGGATATGTAAAAGGTTCAGTTTGAGAAATATAAATATGACCTTTTACAGTTTTTGACCAATTTTTAGAAAAAGAACAAAAAACGCTAGAAACAAACAATATAAATAATATAAATAAAAACTTTTTATTCATAGTACTCCTTATTTAATTTCAATAACTTTGTATTCTAAAGAAGAACTTCCGTATGTAATAACAGAATCTAAATCTTTTCCAAGATAAGTAATCATAAAACCTTGTGGATTAATGTATTTTCTAGTATTTCTATCACTAATAATATTCTTTTCAAGTGCTTTATTACTTGATGCTGCAGTTGCCTGATTATTAGTAATGTAATCATTAATATTAATTGCTTTAAATTTATATTCTGTTGTACTAGATGGAGTAATTGATTTATTTAATGAATATTTAAATCCTTGCCCTGGAAAAAAGATTTGCCATTCATTTGAAACTGTATCATCAAAAGAAAAACCGGAGCCTCTTAAAGCATCATTAATTGATTGTTCTCCAAAATAAGGATTTTTTATAATTTTATCTAATAAATTTATTCCGCCATAATTTCTGATTAGATAAGCTCCATATACATATGTATTAGCATAATAAATCAATATGTTTTCACTCTTATTCCAACTAGTAAATCCTCTATTATAATTTAATAAAAATTTTGGAATTCTATTTGTTGGAGAAACTGAATCTGGCAGACCTATATAATCGTTCAATAAATCTTCTGCAAGCATTGCCAGCATTTCTGAAAACCATTCTTTTTTCCCATTTATATTCGGATTTTCATTAGTAATAATCTTATTAGTATGTTCCAGCAAATGGGCATACTCATGCAGCAAAGTTGAATAAGATTGATTAGGATTAGTAGCTAAAAAAGCAGAATCGATATAAATTGCTTGTGTAGAATTTGCATAAAGATAATTTGTTTTACCAGAAGCTGCAATACTTGTATTATATTCTTTTTGATAGTCCTGAGTAAGATAATCATTAGGAGAAAAATAACCAGCAATGTATCCATTTTGTTTTTGAATAAGACTATCATTTAAGATATCATAAACAATAATATCAATTTTTTTCTGAGCAGGAATAAAAGCATCTATATGATTTTTATATTCATGACTACCAAAATACTTTTCTTCTTCTGGTAATAATTTTGCAAATTTTTCTGCTAACAGAGCACAATTTGCTTTTGCATCTACATTTTGTTTCTCAATTTTTATATTGTTATCTGAAGTTAATATAATTCCAGAAATACTTTTTTCTTTTTCCTTTTCTATAAACCATATATTACAATAATTATTTGATTTGACTAATTCTGCAGTTGATTTAATAAATTTTTCATTTCCATAATCATCTTCTGCCAATACATAAAAAGATTTATGATTTGAGGAAGGATTATTATCATTTACTTCTGACGTAACATAACTAGATGATACAGCACGAGAATTTGTACTCAATACATCCGTATTTTCAATATATCTTTTTATTAAACTTGTATCATTTATAAAAAAAGATGAATCATCCTCGTGTTCATCATTAGAAGATAAAGAATCCTCGTAGGCATTTCTTGAACCTTCATCAACAATTAATTGAGCTGAAGTTTTTTCATAAAAAGTATTATTAATTTGAATTAAATAATTTGTTCCAGTTTTATCCGAAAGGTCATATTGTTTTGTTACATTATTTTCGCTTCCTGAGCCACCAAAAAATAACAGGCCTAGTATATCACAACCAGTAAACATAAATAAAAAAAGGAATAAAATATAATAATTTTCTTTTCATCAATAAATCTCCTTATTTAGATGTAAGATTCATTACACCATCCCAGTCTTCTGGAACACCTTTTGCAAGATAATTTTTACATCTTTCGGCAAAAACAAGGCAAGTTTTATCTCCAAGAATCTGTGAGGCTGTTGTAAAGATTTTTTCAGCTTCTTCAAACTTTTTATCTAGATATAAAACCATTCCTTTGTCAAAAAGTTCCAATTCTTGTTTTTTTTCTTCTGTTAATTCTGAAGTATATCCTAATACATTATATAACTGAACAGGTGTACTTCTTCCAACAACTCTTACTTTATCAAGAGCACGAACTGCAATTTTTCCTTCATTGGCACCTGTATTTGCAAGATTCCAGGTTTCATCTGAACACATAATCCATGTATAATAAGCTTTGTTTACACCTTCAAGACGAGCTGCAAGGTTTACAGAATCACCAATCATTGTGTAGTTTAATTTACTGAAAGATTCAGTTTTACTTCCCATTAAACCAACATATGCTTCCCCTGAATTAATACCAATACGTGTCTGGAAAGGATTAAGAGATATCTGAGTTACAGAACCATCTTCCTGCTCTAAATCATATGTTCTGAAAGTATCTTCATAACGTTTACAGAATTCTTCTTCTACTTTTTTCATACGAATTGCTGAATCAAGACATTTATAAGCCCATTCTTCTTTTGTATGAATATTTGTTGGATCAGGAGCACCAAACATAGAAATAATAGCATCACCTTCGTATTTGTCTATGTTTCCTCGGTTTACAAGAATTTCATTTGACATTTGACCAAGATATTCGTTTAACAATGCAATCAAGCGGTTTGGTCCCTGTTCTCCATAAATTTTTGTAATATTTTCACTGAATGTAGAGAATTTCTGAATATCTGAGAATAGTGCTGTAATTGATTTTTTCTGTCCTTCTGTTTTAAATGCATCTGGATTTTTTCTTAATTCTTCTACTGTATCTTTATTAGCAAATGAAGAAGCAATCTGTGTAATAAAACGTTTTTCTTTACTACTCTTAAGATATCTGTTTGCTACCTGTGCAATAAATTCAATTGCGCTGTATAAAATTACAGTTCCCATCATTGGAATATAAATGTCAAATAAAACAAATAATAAAACAAAACCTGTAATTAAAATAATTTTTAATACTGCAGAGAATATATTTTGCAATGAATTAGAAAGATTTACAAAAAGCAAACCTAAAAGACTGATTATTAATGCAATACAAAATCCCCAGTACCATTCATACTGCTGCAAAAACTTTTCTGTTAAAATTGTATTCATTATATTTGCATGAATACCAACATTAGCATACTGTTTATTAAATGGAATCGCTCCAATATCTGTTGTAGAAGCAGCTGTCATACCAATAATACAATATGCATTTTCAAACTTATTTTTCATTCCAGTGAACATGGAATTATAATTTTCATAGTCATCTTTTATAGTATGAAATAAGTCTGTAAAATCAGAAAGTAAATCATCATATATTGGTTCATTAAGCAATTCTGTAATCTGAACTATATGATTTGCCTGAATAAATGATTCAATATTTTTAAACCATTCACTTCTTAATCCAAAGTAAAGTTCATATTCATCTTCAGCAATTCCATCATAAACATTTCCATCAATATCATAACCGGTACATTTTTCTAAAAGATAATTTTTATATTCAAGAATAGATTTATAGTCATCAATTAATTTTCCACATTCAACAATATAATCTAATGGATAACCTTCTTCATCAATTAAAACATATTCCTGCTGCATAATTTCCAGATTAGCCATAATATTTTTTTCAATTAAATCTAACTGTAAAATTGCATATACATGTTCATAATTAAAACCATAAAATTTATTTTCATCTGAAGATTCTTCATGCTGCCAGTTAATAAGCATTTGACCATGATTATCCAAAGGAATTTTAATATCTCTTCTTTCTGTTTCACCAGGAACAAGGGCATTTTTAATTGTTATAGAATGTTTAGTTCTTACAATTTCTTTTGTGTCATAAATTTGAAGTAATGGAGCCATAACAAGCTGTGGAAGATGATATGAACCGTAATTATAAAATAATTCCATACGGCGTCTTGTTCCATCTTCATCAACATTACTGTTTGTAAAACCAGCTCCTTTAGATCTGGCCATCATAGAATGAAGTGCTGGTGTAAAACCAATTTCTATACCATCATATGTTTTTAAGAAAGTAAAATCATTATCACGTTTTGTATAACCTTTTGGATCTGTAAAATCTAAATCCAAAAAACGATTTTTAATATAATTAATGTCATCTTCTGTAATAGAAGAATAGCCTAAGTCCTGATTATTTACAGTAAGGAAAGTGTTTCCAAAAAACTGAACTGCTTTACCAAAATATTCATCGTTATCAAAAGAAACATTGTCCTGAACATATTGATATAAACCTGTAAACGAAGGAAATAAATATTCGCTTATTAAAGATTCTGTTGCACGGGGAAGTTCTGAAGCAGGATATCCTCTTTCCAAAAATTTTGGAATTGAACGCATAAGATTTTGCGCTTCCTGCTCTGTTTCATAAATTCTATTAGAAATTTTATCTTCTGCATTGGAAACAACAGATTTTAACGAAGGCGAAATGTATTCAATATCGAATACAGCAGAACGAGTATTAAACTCTTTCATACGAATAATTGTATCTGCCAGAATATTTCGAGTCCAAGGCCAGTCGCCTAATTTATCAATATCAATTTCATCGGCAGCAACCAATACAATTTTTTCATTTACAGGTGGATCTTTTTTTAAATGAAGAAGTGCATCATAAAAACGTAAATCAAGTTTTTCGAACACATTAAAGAATCCGCATAAACCAAAAATAATAGATACTGTTAAAGTAATAGCTAATGTAATAAGTGATTTTCTAACTTTCATGCCCTATATTATAGCAGAAAAAAAGAAAATTTTCTATTTAATATCCTTTAATTTACCAATAGCTACAGCTGCACAGCTTTGTTCTGCATCCTTTTTTGTTCTACCATTACAAGGACCAAATATAGTTCCATTACAATCAACCGATACAGAAAAAATTTGGGCATGTTCAGGACCTTTTTTTTCTACAAGAATATATTTTGGACACACCTTAAAAAGTTTCTGACATAATTCCTGCAACTGGGTTTTATAATCTTTCATACCGTTTTTCAAAACATTTTCCACAGAAGGTTCAATAAAGCTTAAAACATATTTTTCAGCAGCTTTGTACCCTGAATCTAGATAATATGCTCCTATTATTGCTTCCATGCAGTCTGCTAAAATTGCAGGCTTTTTTCGTCCACCAGAAAGTTCTTCTCCGTGGCCTAAAACTAAAAGTTTATCTATGCCCAAACTTAAAGCTACAGGTGCCAATGCCTTTTCTGAAACAACTGAGGATTTTATTTTAGCTAAATCACCTTCCGGATTTTCAAGATTTTGAAAAAGAAATGCGGCTGTTACCATTCCAAGGACTGAATCTCCAAGAAATTCCAGTCGTTCATTATTTTTTTCTGATTTAAATTCGTTTGTAATTGATCTGTGATGAAATGCCTGTTCTAAAAGTTCGATATCTTTAAATTTGATGTTCACTCTTTTACAAAAGGCATTTAATTCTTTAGCTCTTTCTTTTGAAACCATTTGATTCCTTCGTAATAATTAATTTTAACAAAAAAAAAGTACAAGTTTTATAACTTGTACTTTCAAAATAATTAATAATTTTAATTATTTGCTCTGTTCACTTTTGATGAAGTCATATGCATCGCGAACTGTTTCAAATTCGTTTGCTTTTTCATCAGGAATGCTTACACCAAGTTCTTCTTCGATTGCATAAACAAGTTCGTAAGTATCAAGGCTGTCTGCACCGAGATCGTTTCTAAAAGAAGCATCCAATGTTACTTTTGAAGCATCGATGTCTAATTTTTCAACGATAAGTTTCTGCATTTTTTCAAACAATTCATCCATCTTTTATTTCTCCTGTTTGTTAGCCATTAACTTCTGGTGTAATTACCTGACGTCCGCGGTAGAAACCACATTTTGGACATACATGATGAGACTGAACGAGGTTTCCGCAATTATTGCATTCAACCAACTGTGGAGCCTTCAATTTCATGTTAATAGTCTGACGTCTTTTTGTAACGGCCTTTGATGTTTTTGATCTAGGTACTGCCATATATTAAACCTCACTTTAAAATCTGATAATAACTGAGATTATAATACAACAGTTCCAATCAGAATGTCAATTCATTATAACAAAAAAATAATTTTTGTCAAACATTTTTTTAAATTTTGTCATTTAAAAGAAAACTTTTTTTTCAAAGCATCTTCTACATTTTTTGGAACCATACGACTAATATCACCACCAAACATAGCAAGCTGCTTAATTGAAGAAGATTTAACAATTGTAAATTCTTCTTTTGACTGAAGAAATATAGTTTCAATATCAGGATTCAAATTCTGATTCATTAAAGCCATATCAGCTTCGTAAGCAAAATCATTAGAAGAGCGAACTCCCCTTACTAAAACTTTTGCTCCAACATTTTTTGCATAATTTACAATTAAGCCTGAATATACATTCACTGTTACATTCTTATAATCTTTTATAAGTTCACTAATCATTTCCAATCTTTCTTCATGAGAGAACATGTATTTTTTTTCAGGATTAACAGAAATAACAACATCAACACTTTCAAAAAGGTTTGATGCACGTTTAATAATATCAAGATGTCCATTTGTTGGAGGATCAAAAGACCCTGCAAATACTGCTTTTATCATGATTTAACTGTAACTCATTTGACGAAAGCAAGCAATATAGTTATATTTTTAATTATGAATAAAATCAAAATTTCATTAATTATCGGTTTCATTTTGATTATCCTCTCTTTGTGTATTTGCTGTCCTTTATTTGGTGGAAAAACTGAAGAGCCAGAACCAGAGCCTGTTCCAGAAGTTGTTGTAACACCGGAACCTGAGCCAATTGTAGAACCTGAACCTGAGCCAGAACCTGTTGTTGAAGTAATTCCTGAACCAGTAGTTATTCCTGAACCAGAGCCTGAGCCAGAACCTGTTGTAGAAGTTATTCCTGAACCTGAACCTTCAGAAGATGATGAAGAATATCTTCGCTCAATTAATAACCTGGTAGAAGAATCTGTTACAAAAGCTGAATTTACAGATGATAAATCTGCCATTCTTACTATCATCAGCGATCTTTCTGAAATCATGGAAACTAAAGATGCAAAAAGATGGCTGGTTTATATTGAACCTGAATCAGTTAACTATTATTCAAATATTACAAACTTAAAGAAAGCACAGAAAAAGCTTCCAAATAAAGCAATTTCTTTGAATAATATTACAGATTACTTTAACTACGTATTTATACCGTCTAGAAAAAGAAGCCAGGTAGATGAAATTCGTTATATTTCAAAATCTAATATTAAGGCTGTTCAAGTAAAAGACGATAAATCTATAGTAGTATATTATTATTTTACAAAAATTGACGGAAAATGGTTTATTCACTTACCACCTATTTCCTGATTTATTGTAATCTTTTTAATATTTGATTTTTTAATATTCATAACGTATAATTATATTAATATTCCCTGGAGGAACTTATATGAAATTATCTAAAAAACTTTTGTTTGTAGCAGCACTTTTAGCTTCTGCTACTTTAATTTTTGCACAGTCAAAAGAATCTGAAACAAACGTAGAAAGCGAATATCTTTCAGATGTTGATGGCGATATTATTATGAGCCTTGCAAATGCAGATGATTTGGACAGTAAACTTGTTGCAATCCAGTATCTTGAAAATGCAATTGAAGAAGGAAATACTTCAGATATCGTTCTTAAAGCTCTTGATCAGCTTGCAGGTGAAGGTGTTACAAACCAGACAAGAACTAAAGGTCGTCTTTCTAACAACTATCCTGATGTACGCCGTGCAGCATGTCTTCTTTTGGCAAAAGTTCCAACAGAACATTCAAAAAATACTTTGATTAAAATTGCAATTGCAGATAATGAACCAATGGTAATTGCTGCTGCTGTTCAGTCTTTAGGTGTTATTGGTATTAATACTAATGATGAAACAGTTGAAGCTATTGCTTTTGCTAATAAAAGAAACCAGGTTTTGAACCCAACTTCTTCTTTAGCAATGGAAGTTCTTTGTGCTTACGAAAAACTTGCTGATTCAACAGAAAACAAGAAAACATTAATCAACTCAATCACAATGATTTCAGTTGAACCACATTATGTTACTCCTGTTAGAACAAAAGCTCTTAAATTGTTGAAACAGATTTCCAGCCAGGGAAAATCAACTAAAAAATAAAATCTAATATTTTCGTAGAGATTTATCTCATTAAACACCCCAGAAGTTGTTTTCAATTTTTGGGGTGATTTTTTGTACAAAATTCATTACTAATGGAAAAATCATGGACCCAATTATCTTAGCTTCTTCCTCACCTCGCCGCCAGGAAATCTTAAAATCTCTTGGCATTCCTTTTAGAGTTATTACTTCAAATATTGACGAAACTTTTACTTCTGCAATTCCTATGGAAGAGGTTCCAGAATTTCTTGCAACAGAAAAAGTAACAGGAGTTATAAAAAGTTTGCCTCCACAGCAGGAAATACAGTGGATTTTAGGAGCTGATACAGCAATTGTATATGATGGAAAAATCTATGGAAAACCACAAACTCAAGAAGAAGCATTTAACAATATAAAACTTTTTCAAGGTAAAACTCATACTGTAATTACAGCAATTGTTTTATATAACGGAAAAACAAAACAGACTACATCTAGAATTTCTAAAACAAAAGTTACTTTTACTTCTATGACAGATGAAGAAATTCAATGGTATATAGACTCTGGAGAATGGCATGGTGCAGCAGGTGGATACCGTATTCAGGGTGCAGCATCAATCTTCATAAACAAGGTAGAAGGCTCATTTAGTGGCGTCATTGGGTTGCCTATTTTTGAGCTTTACGATATATTAAAAGAACAGGGTTATAATATCCTGAAATAAAGACCGTTGGTCTAAATCTTCCGGCCCTTTTGGGTACGAGAAACAGAGTTTGGTGATAATAGAATTAAAAGACAGTTCTAAAGGACAGTTTATCTATTATCCGTGAAGGAGCGTTACTCATGGCAGTAGTAACAATGAAAAACCTGTTGGAATCTGGAGTTCACTTCGGACATCAGGTAAAACGCTGGGATCCACGTATGAAGAAGTATATCTTCGCAGAACGCAATGGTATCCACATTATCGATTTGCAGAAAACAATCGCTGCAATTAAAGACGGCTACGACGAAGTTCGTAAAGTTACAGCCGCAGGAAAATCAGTACTTTTCGTAGGTACTAAAAAACAGGCTCAGCAGGCAGTTCAGAAAGAAGCAGAACGCTGTGGCATGTTCTATGTAAACAACCGCTGGTTAGGTGGTATGCTTACAAACTTCTCTACAATCAAAAAATCACTTCAGCGCCTCAAGAAAATCGAAAAGATGGAAATTGACGGCACATTCGAAAATCTTACAAAGAAAGAAGTATCTGCTTTACAGAAAGAAAAAGTAAAGCTTGAAAAGAACCTTGGTGGTATCAAAGAAATGAAAGAACTCCCAGGATGTATTTTCATTATCGATACACACAAAGAACAGATTGCAGTTGCAGAAGCTCGTAGAATGGGTATCCCAATCATCGCTGTAGTTGATACAAACTGTAACCCAGAAGGTATTGATTACCCTATTCCAGGTAACGATGATGCTATTCGTGCTATTTCTTTGTTCACATCAATCATTGCTAACGCTGTAATTGATTCAGACAATGAAGCTGGTCTTAAGATTCTTGAAAACCTTAACGACGAAGAAGAAATCACAACTGACGCTGCTAAAAAAGATGAAGACGAAGAAATCGTTGACTATTCTAACTACCAGCCAACAGAAAAGAAAGAAGAAGATAACGATGCTGACAATGACAGCCTCGTTGATGAAGACAAAATTTATAAGGACTAATAATTATGGCATTTACAGCTGCTGACGTAAAAACACTTCGCGAAGCAACTGGTGCAGGTATGTTGGAGTGTAAAAAAGCTCTTACAGAATGCAACGGAAGCATCGAAGAAGCTGCAAAATATCTTAAAGAAAAAGGTTTGGCTGCTGCTGCAAAACGTGCAGACAGAGCTACTGCTGAAGGAAGACTTTTCATCCGTCAGGATGGAAACAAAATCTACGTTGTTGAAATGACTTGTGAAACAGACTTCGTTGCAAACAACGCTGACTTTGTTGCTCTTGGTGAAAAAATGCTTGATGTAACTATTGCTAAAGGTTACACAAAAGTTGAAGCTGAACACGAACAGATTCTTGAACCACTCAAAGTTTCTATTCGTGAAAACATGAAAGTTGCAAAAGTTGAAGTAATCGACATTCCTGCTAACGGAATTGGTTCTTTCTACATCCACTCAGACAAAAAAACTGGTGCTGTAGTAACAATCGAAGGTTCAACTGCAGATGATGTTAAAACATTTGCTTATGACTGTTGTCTTCACATTGCAGCATTTACACCTGCTTACACAACTAAAAAAGATGTTCCAGAAAGCTACATTGCTGAACAGAAAGATATCTTCAAAGCTCAGATGGATCAGGATGAAAAAATGGCTGGAAAACCAGACAATGTTAAGGAAGGAATCTTACAGGGTAAGATTAACAAACACCTTGCAGAAATCTGTTTCGAAGACCAGATGTTCGTAAAAGACGACAAGAAAACTGTTGCTGCTAAATTGGCTGAAACAGGAAAAGCTGCTGGTGCAACTCTTAAGTTTGCAACATCAAAACTTTTCGTTCTTGGTAAATAATTAATTTTTCACAGAATGTTGTTCTTTTTAAGATTTTCTTGGAAAGAACAACTTCTGTTTTTAACACGCTTATAATATTTTTATATTACAGGAGACATTTATGGCAGAATTAGAAGAAAAAATGGAAAAAACAGTTAATTCTCTTAAAGATCAGTTTAACGGAATTAGAACTGGACGTGCCAGTGCTTCAATTTTTGATAAAGTACGTGTTGACTATTACGGAACAAAATCACCATTAAATCAGGTTGCAACAATTGCTATTCCTGAAGCTCGTTCTGTTATCATCACTCCTTTTGATAAATCTCTTATTACAGAAATTGAAAAAGCAATTCAGGTTGCAGATTTAGGATTAAATCCATCAAACGATGGTAAAGTTATTCGTATTTCAATTCCTGCTCTTACAGCAGAACGCCGCAAGGATTTAGTAAAACAGGCAAAAACTGTAGCTGAAAACAGCCGTACTTCAATCAGAAACATCCGCCGTGATGGAAATGATGATTTGAAAAAACAGCAGAAAGCCGGTGAAATTACTGAAGATGAATTGAAAACAGAAACAGACAAACTTCAGAAATTAACAGATAAATACATCGATGAAATCAACAAACTTTACGATGCAAAAGAAAAGGACATTTTGCAGAACTAATGGCTATTGATTTAAATAGACTCCCTCTACATGTTGCTATCACAATGGATGGCAACGGTAGATGGGCTACGGAAAAAAAATTACCAAGAACTTCAGGACACGACCAGGGATTACATACTGTAAAACGTATTGTAAAAGCAGCAGCAGACCTTGGTATTAAATATTTAACACTTTATGTTTTTTCCACAGAAAATTGGAAACGTGCAGAACAGGAAGTTGGCTTTTTAATGAATCTTATTCATGTTCACTTAGTTGGTGAATTAGATTTTTATGCAGAAAATAAGATTAAAATAAATCATATTGGAAATATTGAAGCACTTCCTAAAAATATTCAGAAAGACATTTTAGAAGCTAAAGAAAAAACAAAAGATTTTGACCGTATGACAATCAATCTTGCTATAAATTATGGTGGACGAGATGAAATCATACGAGGTGTACAAAAAATTATAAAATCAGGGAAATTACCAGAAGAAATTGATGAAAAAACTATTTCTTCGTTTTTAGATATGCCAGAAAGTCCGGATGTAGATTTATTAATTCGAACTGGTGGAGAAATGCGATTAAGTAATTATTTACTATGGCATATTCCATACGCGGAACAAATTTATACAAATACTTTGTGGCCGGACTACACGAATGAAGAATTCTATAGTAATATAGAAGTATATCAAAAAAGAAATCGTCGTTTTGGTGCAGAAAAAGCAGCAAAATAAGGATATTTTATGAGTAAGACAGTAAAGAGATTATTAACTTTTTTTATAGGCATTCCCCTTGTTTTAGGATTAGTATTATTAGAATATCGCAATCATCTTGCTCTAAATTTTGTTATTGCTGTTTTCGCTTTACTTGGTAGTCTTGAACTTTATAATATTTTTAGTAAACAAGCCGAACTTTTTCCAAAATGGTTAATTTCGCTTTTTACAGTTAGCCTTCCTATTTTTGCCTATATTTTCAATCAACTTAATATAGATATGATACTTACTATTTGGATTATGATTTTCGAAATTATTTTCTTAATGGGTATTGAAAGTCTAACAGCAAAAACCTTTGAAAATTCACTTAAAAAGATTGCATTTTCAGCATTAATTCTTTTTTATGTAGGATTCATGCCTACTCTCATTTCCTATATTACTTTTATTCCAAATAACTCAACTTATTTCATAATTCTTTTCCTGCTTATTGTATTTATGACAGACAGTTTTGCATGGTTCTTTGGAATTCTTTTTGGAAAAGGAACACGCGGTTATATAGCTGCAAGTCCAAATAAAAGTCTTGTAGGTTTTATTGGTGGAATACTTACAACTTTAATTTTAGCAATTGGTATGAAACATCTTTTCCCACAGGTTTTTGTTGGACCTCACTGGAAAATGATTGTAATTTCTCTTGCAACAAGCTTTGCAGCAATTGTCGGTGATTTAATAGAATCTGTATTTAAGCGCTCCTCTGAAATAAAAGACAGCGGAAATATTATCCCAGGTCGTGGTGGAATATTAGACTCAATTGACTCTCTTATTATTGGTGGTCCAGTATTCTATTTATGCATTCACTTTTTATATTTGGTATAAAATGAAAAAAGTTTTAGTTTTAGGTGCTACAGGTTCTATTGGTACAAATGCTATTGAAATAATCAAAAACCTGAATCAAGATTTTACACTTTGTGGTGTTCAGGCTCATAACAGCAAAGACAAACTAAATACAATTGCAAATCAGTTTAAATGTCCTTCCTTACTTACATGTGAAAATAATACTGAAGAAGCATTTAATAATTTTATTTTAAAAACTCAACCAGACATTATTGTAAATGGAATTGCAGGTGCTGCAGGCCTTATGCCTTCTAAGGTTGCTTTGGAAAATAAAATTCCCCTCGCTCTTGCAAACAAAGAAACAATTGTTATGGCTGGTTCACTCATTAAAAAACTTGCAAAAGAAAAAAATACACCTATAGTTCCTGTAGATTCTGAACATTCAGCCATTTTTAATCTTGTAGAAAAAATTGGAAAAGAAAATATTTCAAAAATAGTTATTACAGCAAGTGGCGGACCTTTTAGAGAGTATACAACTGAACAACTTTCAAAAGTCACTTTAGAACAGGCTCTTAAACATCCTACCTGGAATATGGGGCCTAAAATTACTATTGATTCATCAACTTTAGCAAATAAAGGACTTGAAGTTATAGAAGCTGCATATTTATTTGATGTAACTTCTGAACAGATTCAAGTCGTAGTTCATCCACAAAGTTTAGTTCATTCTTTAGTTCGAACAAATGATGGTATGCTTTATGCTCAAATTTCAGATCCAGATATGAAGCATCCTATTTATAATGCACTCACCTGGCCTAACAATGTTCCAACTTATCTGGAACCATTTGAACTTTTTGATCAGACAATGACATTTTTTAAGCCTAGAACTAAAGATTTTCCTATGCTTAATTATGCTTTTGAATGTGTAAAAATTGGAAATGGTGCAACAATTGCATTTAATGCCGCAAATGAAGTTGCAGTACATGCTTTTTTGAATAAACAGATTTCGTATCTTTCTATAAGTAAAATTGTTTATGAAGTATTACAGTCAGATTGGAAAACTGAAATTACATCTTTTGAACAAGTTTTCCAGCTGGATTCTAAAGCAAGAGAAATTGCAATGGAAGCACTAAAAAAGTTTGATTAAAGTTGGTAATTCATGAGTTGGTTATATGGTATTCTTTGTCTAATTTTTCTTATTATTTTTCACGAATTCGGACATTTTATTGCAGCAAAAATTTGTGGAGTAAAGGTTGAATCGTTTTCTGTTGGATTCGGGCCTGTAATTTTTCATAAAACAATAAATGGAACTGATTATCGTCTTTCTCTTATACCATTAGGCGGTTATTGTGGATTAAAGGGCGAAAAAGATTTTCAGACAGCAATTGAAGAAAAACTTCCTGAAATATCTGGAGAACCAGATTCACTTTTTGGTATTCATCCATTAAAAAGAGCTTTTATTGGCTTTAATGGACCTTTTTTCAATCTTATTATTGCAGTTTTATGTTATACATTTTTCAACTTAATTGGATTCAGCTATAAAACTTTCACAAATCAGATTTTGGTTCCAGAATCAACTATGGAAGGTGTTAGTTCTATTGCTAAAGAAGCCGGAGTTCTTTCTGGTGATGTAATTCTAGCTATCAATAACAATGCAACTGAAAATTTTGATGATATTCGACAGGAACTTGTAAAACGACCTGATGAAGAAATTGTTTTAAAAATTGACAGAAATGGAACTATTTTAGAAATTAAACTTCATAGCGAACTTGATAAAGAAACTGGAGCCGGCAAAATTGGTATTATGGCCGACACTTCAAAAATAATTGAATGTCATACTCCAAAATACAACATTTTTACAGCTTTTGGAAAAGGTATTGCAGATACAGGAAATACTATTGGAGTAACCTTTAAAAGTATAAAAATACTTTTTAAAGGAGTAAATCTAAAAAATACAGTAAGCGGTCCAATTAGAACAACAGATATTCTTGGTTCTACAATTCAATCAGGTTTTAATATTGATGCTAAGACAGGATTTTTAAGTTTATTTGAGCTTGTTGCAATAATTAGTGCATCACTTGCAATTATGAATCTTTTACCAATTCCTGTTCTAGATGGTGGAATGATTCTTATTGCATTAATTGAATGTATTACAAGAAGAAAAGTAAAACCTTCAGTTCAATATTATATTCAGTTTATTGGACTGGCATTTATTATTCTTTTAATGGTTATTGGATTATATGGAGATATTTCATACTTTTTTAATAAGTAATATAATATTTATAGAGATATAAACAGGAGAAAAATCATGAAAAAATCAGTTTTATTACTTGTAGCTGCACTTATGGTAAACAGCATTTTTGCTCAGATGCATGTTACAAAGCAGTCGCATTCTCAGGAAATCACAGATATTGCTAAATCTTCTAATAAGTCTGCTGATAACACTTTTTTCACTGCGTCTGAAGATGGTTTTTTAATTAACTGGAAAGCAGATGGAAATGGAGAACATTATCAGGTTAGTAATCACTGGATTAAATATATTGCCTGCTCTCCAAACGGTACAGATGTTGCTGTTTATGAAACTGATGGTGCTACAATTAATATTGTAACAGTATGGGACTGGAAAAAACTTACTAAAAAATTCCAGAAACATTATACAGATTCTATTACTTCTCTTGCTTATTCTGCAAAAGGAACTTATTTGATTGTTGGTACTTCAACTATTGAAGGCGCAGAATTCCTTAAAACTTCAAACTATACTTTGGAAAACAAATTAAAAGAACCTACAAATATTGTAAACTACATCTGGACTAGCGATACAGAAAAAACAGTTGCTTTCTACTCTACTTCCGGTAACTTTTCTATTTTTAATATGCAGACTGGTGAATTAAAAACTAAGTTTTCAATTAATCAGGGGTTGAGTCAGACTACAATGTATGGTGGTAATTTTTTTGCCGGCGTACGTGATAATAATATATATATTTTTAATGTAAACAAAAAGAAACAGATTAGTGTAATTAATTCCAAATCTCCAATTATTCTTTCTACAAATGAAGATGATACACTCTACTATCTTGAAAAAAATAGTGATTCATACAGCGTATTTAAAAGCAATTACTCAGAAGCAGGTGGAATCAGTCTTTCAACACTTGTTGAACAGATTAAATTTCCAAAAAATGCTAGTCCTATTAGCAGCGCAAGAAAATTGGGAAATCAGTTAATTTTTACAGCAAAAGATGGAACTGTTTATAAAACTATGATGGAAGAAACAAAAACTGTTGTAGAATTATCACCAATTTCAGAAAATACATATAAAAACGTTCTTGACATAAAAGCTGGTGTAAATCCTGATGAATTCCTGCTTCTTGCAGATAACGAAATTCTTAAGGCAAATTATGTTAATGGTACAGTTGAATCAGTTATTGATACTTCTAAACAAAAGAATTTTATTTGTTATAAAGACAGTATTATTCTCTGGAGCAATGGAACAATTAACAGTGTTATTATGGTTGATCCTGAAACAAAAAAGAAAACAACATTATTTACACCAGGATATCATGTACAAAATATCAGATTGTGTTCAGATGGTACAAAAGATTATCTTGTTGAAATTGAATCTAAAGGTATTGTAAATATTTATGATTTTGAAACAAAAAAATATAAAGAAATTTATTCTGGAACTGGTATTCAAGATGCCATTGTTGCACAGAATGGATATCTTTATATTGCAAAAACTGCATCAACTTATCCTTACACACCTTTAATTAAGGTAAACTTAAAAACTACAGAAACAGCACCTACAAAATTTAATGGTAGTATTGCATATGCTCTTGAATTAAGCCCTGATAAATCCACAATCTATGGAATTATGTTTAATACAGATGAAAATGATAAAAATACTTATGTATTTAATTACGATCCTGTAAAAGACACAACTTCAAACCTTCTTGTATTTAATGAAGAAGATACAGAAGCATTTACATATGTAGATGGTAATTCTTTATTTACAAATATTGGTAAAAGTACAATCTATAGTTATGATGTAAAGAAAAAGAAGAAGATTTTATTTAAACGTTCTGCATCTATTCCTAAAAAAGTTATTCAGAACGGACAATATATACTTATCTTAAATGATAATGGTTCTGTAACTTGGGCAGATAATAAAAAGAACAAACTTATTTCAGACAGTTATCTTTCAAAGGAAAATAGCTGGATAAATATTGGTCAGAAAAAATAAAGAATTTTAAGATAAAAAAAAGACTGTTAGTGTTGTACTAACAGTCTTTTTCATTTAACAATCTGAAATTTATTTATTTCCAATCAGCTGTATTAATTCCACATCCACGCATTAACGCTTCTGAATAAACTCCAAGGTATCCGTCTACTGAACGATCCCAACTGAAATCTTTTTCCATACCACGTTTCTGCATTTTTGCAATATGATCTTTTTTGTTGTAGTAAGCATATACAGCCCAACCAACAGTGTCATAAATAGCACCTGGAGTAAGATTATCAAATAAGAAACCTGTACCTTCTCCTGTAGCTTCATTGTACTGTTCAACTGTATCAGCAAGACCACCTGTTCTTCTTACAATTGGAAGAGTACCGTAAAGCATAGAATACATCTGATTTAATCCACAAGGTTCATATTTACTTGGCATTAAGAAGAAGTCACTACCAGCTTCTATAAGATGGCTTAAACTTTCATCATAACCAATGTATGCTCTAAGATTTGGTAATTGTGACTGAAGACTATTTATTTCTTCTTCACACCATTTTTCACCGCTTCCTAAAATTGCAAACTGAACTTCCATATTCTTACAAATATTGTAAATGCTACCATAGTTTGGAGCAAAAATTTCTGCAATACCTTTTTGAGAAGCAAGACGTGTAACAATACCAATTACAGGAACATTTGGATCTACCTTTAAGCCCATGCGTTTCTGTAATTCAGCTTTACATTTTGCTTTGTTAGCCATTTTTGTAGAACTGAAATTATATGGTAAATATTTATCTTTAGAAGGATTCCAAGTATCTAAATCACAACCATTAAGAACACCACGAACTACATCTGAACGAACTCTTAAAAGTCCGTCTAAACCAAATCCACCTTCAGCAGTCTGCATTTCTCCTGCATAAGTTGGAGAAACAGTTGTAATCATATCTGCACAAGAAATACCTGCCTGTAAAAGATTGATTGCACCATGATGTTCAAGACCTGCACCATAATAAAGCTGCCAGTCTAAACCTAATGCAGGGAAAGAAGATTCTCCATAAACACCCTGGTAACCAAGATTATGAATTGTCATTACAGAAGCTGTGTGTGCAAAATAACCATTACGACAAACATGTTTAAGTAATGCAGGAACAAGACAACAGAACCAGTCATGTGCATGCATAATGTCAGGATACCAGCCGAGTAATCTACAAAGCTGGAATGCTCCATGACAAAGTAAAGCAGAACGATATGGATTATCATGGAAATCGGTTTCGGTTTTTGTACCATAAATTCCATCACGACCATAAGCCTGTTCATGATCTAAGAAATAAACAGGAACATCAGTTCCAGGAAGAGGAGCTTCATAAACTTTTACCCAGGTTTCAACCTGACCAGCAGCTACAGCTAAAGGAGCCTCAATTGGTTTTAATTTTGAGCGATCAATTTTATAATAACGAGGCATAACGATTCTGACATCATGCCCCTGTTTTCTAAGATTAATGGCCAAAGCACTTACAGCATCTGCAAGACCACCTGTTTTTGCGAAAGGAACAGTTTCTGATGTTACCATTAAAATTTTCATATTAATCTCCTTTTATTGTTCATCTACAGCTTTCTTAAATGCTTCTTTGCTATTCAAGATAGTAGATTCACTGCAACAATATGCAATTCGGAACCAGCCTTTTCCACCAAATCCTGAACCAGGAGCACAAAGAATGTTATATTTTTTAAGATGATTAACAAATGCCATATCATCATCACCATATTTATCTGGAGCTTTTACAAAAAGATAGAAAGCACCTTCTGGTACACAATATTTCAATCCTGCATAATCCATAACTTCGCAGATTTCATTACGACGTTTTTCATATAAAGAATAATCACATTCTGCATCCCAACTCTGTGCAATAACTTTCTGGAAGAATGCAGGTGCATTTACATATCCTAAAGTACGAGTTGTAAAAATAATAGCAGCAACTAAATCTTTTGCTTCTTTACAATTAGGATTTACTGCAACATAACCAATTCGTTCACCTGGGAGACTAAGATTTTTAGCAAAAGAAGTAACAACAACTGCATTATCATATTTTGGGAATACAGCTGAAACTTTTTTACCGCCATATACAATTGCTCTATAAGGTTCATCACAAATAATATATGGATAACGACCAGTCTTTTTTCCATGTTCATTCAAAACATTTACAACAGCCATAACTTCATCATCTGAATAAATACGACCAGTTGGATTATTTGGAGAGTTAATTAATACAGCGGCAGTCTTTTCGTTTAATGCAGCTTTAATTGTTTCTGGGTCAAGACCAAAATCTTCCTTGGTTTTTACACGAACAATTTCTCCACCATGATTGTGGATATAGTGGTCATATTCGGTAAAGTATGGACAAGGAACAATAACTTCATCACCATCGTTTAGAAGAGCACGCATTGTGGCATTTAATGCACCTGCAGCACCAACTTCCATAACAACATTTTCAAAAGGAATTTCCATACCCTGTTCAAGAGAAGTTTTTTTAGCCATAGCTTTTCTTGTTTCAGGATAACCTGCATTTGGCATATAACCATGACACAAGTGTGTTTCGCTGGCTGCAACTTTAGCAATTGCATCAACAACTTTTGCAGGTGGATCTAAATCTGGATTTCCAATACTGAAATCAAATACTTTATCTTCGCCATATTTAGCTTTAAGTATGGCACCTTCTTCAAACATCTTACGGATAACACCGCTTGATGGACTTTCTACTAATGCTTTAATTTTTTGTGAAATCATATAGTTAATTATATAAGAAAAATCTTAAATTTCAACTTGTAACTTACATCTGTTTCCATTTTTATTTTTATAGAATTGCAAGTAATAGCGATTTACAATATAATTTAATGAGGTAAATAAAATGAAAAGAATAATTAAATATTTTACAATAATTTCATTTATGGCAATTGCCACAACAAATCTTTTTGGAAATCCTTTTAATTCAAAACTTACAGCTTCTGAACAGGAAAAATTAGATAAAGGCGAAGTTGTTATTAAAAACATTGATTATGCTAAAAACATGTGCTTAAATGGTGCAGAAGATGAGATTTGTGCAAAAATTGTAAAAAATGTAAAAGATTTTAATCCAAAATATCTGGCAGAAATCATTCAAGTAAAAGACTATAAGGGAAATGAAAATCTTCCACAAAAAATGGCTGAAATTCTTAATAATATTGATGATTATGCTGGCATTCCTTACTGGTCAGAAAGAAATGAACGCTACTATGATTTATATTCTTCTGCAGAAATTGTTAGTCAGAAAAAAGAAGAAAATAAAACTTATATAAATGCAAATTTAGTTATGGAACCATTTGGCAGTGTACAGGAATCTATTGTTTGTGAAACAGGTAAAGATTATCTTTTATATACTGCAGAAAATACAAATAATCTAAAATACGAAGGTATTACTTGCGTCGGTAAAAATAAACTTAAAGTATATATTTACTGTGTACATAAAGATGATAAATGGATTATTTATGGAATTGGAGGTGTAAATGCACCACATATGCCATTTCTTACAGAAAGAATTAGAACAAGTTTTATAAACCGTATTAAGACATTCTGTAGTTTCGTATTCACAAAGATATAAAGAAAAATATAAGAGGGGAAAAATAATGATTTGGTTGATTGGTTGTAACGGCATGCTTGGACAGGAAG
>JAKSTH010000003.1 GCA_024402655.1 Treponema sp.
TACACCTGCAGACTTTGATACTTCTACTGATTTAGATTCTGGTGCAGAACTTGACCTTCCTTCTGATTTTAATGCTGGCGACCTGGACCTTCCAGATTTTGATGCTGCAAGTCAGGATTCAGCAGAAGATTTTGGTGCTGATGCAGATTTTGGTACCGATGTAAATCTTGATGCTGATGCAGCTTCTGACAATGAAGGTGACTCTTCTTTTGCGTTAGATGATGCCGGTAGTTTTTCAACTGAAGGTCTTGATGATTTAGATATTCCGGAAGACTTTTCTTCTGGTTCAGAAATTCCAGATTTTAAAGAAGATATAGAAACATCTGGAGACATAAGCTTCCTTAGTGATGATGGGGAAGGCGAAGACTTTGGTGGTGAAGAAGAAGGTCCTTTAGAAACATTTGATACAACAGGAATGGACGAAGATATTGACTTTGGTATTCCTGATACAGATGCACAGCTTAATGGCGGTGGCGATTTTGAAATGGGCAATGCAGATGATTTTGCAATGGAAGGCTCAGATTTTGAAATTCCAGGATTCTCTGATGTTTCTGCCACAAATGAAAAAGCTGCCAAAGCTTCTGCTGCCTCTGCTGCTGCAAAAGCCGCACATCTTGATATTCCGGATTTTTCTGGAGCAAAAGAAGGGGATTCTATTCCTGCAAATGCTCTTTCAGATGAACAGTATAAAATCTTCTTAAAAAATCTGTCGGATTATCCATTAAATGTTCGTCTTGCTTTTGAAAACCTGATTGTTCAGGATGAATTTACAGACGATGCAGAATTCGAAATTATTGAAAAAATCTTAAATAAAGCTCCTGCAAGACAGGTTGCATCTTCTCTTGAAAAAATGCTGGATATTTCTATTCCGGTTCCAAGAGATTATGAACATCGTTCTGCAGATGAATATGAAGCTTATAAAAAGTCGCTTTCATATCAGCTTAGAAATAGAATTTTGCCTGGTATTCTTATGGGCTTAATTCTTCTTGTTGCAGGCTGGGGCTTATTTAATTTTACCAAATATTGTGTTGTATACCCAATTAAAGCTAATAGCTTGTATAAACAAGGGTATGAATTATTGCAGGCAGATGAATATCCTCAATCTGAAGATTACTTTGAACAGGCTGCCGGCTATAGAATGCATAGAAAGTGGTTCTTTAAGTTTGCCCGTGGTTATAGAGATAAGAAACAGTATCAGCGGGCAGAAAGAATTTATAAATATATTCTCCATTATTTCAATCACGACAAAGAAGGTGGATTGGAATATGCTGATATGGAATTAAACTATCTTGCCAACTATGAAAAGGCAGAAGAAGTATTGCGCCGAGAAGTTCTTGATTACCACATTAATGATAAAGATGGTATTTTAATGCTTGGTGATGTATTCCTTGAATGGGGTACAGAAAAAGATCCTGCTAAATTAGAAGAAGCTAAGGAACAATACAGCATTTATTACAGTTATTTTGGTTCTTCAAATCTTATTAATTCAAGATTCATGAGATACTTTATTAGAACAGACAGCCTTGCAAATGTTCTGGTTTATAAAGAAATGTTTGAACCAAAAGAAAAGAATCTTAGCTCAGAAGACTGGACTGAATTAAGCGGATATCTTCTTGAAAAATTGTACGGAGATCTTTCTCCTTCAGAAGAATATTTAAGAGAAAGAATTGAAGGAGTTAGAAAATTATTGCAGCGTGCGGTAATTACTGGTCCTGAAAATCCAATTGCTCTTTATAACCTTGGTAAATATTACGTTTATACAAATGAAAATGCCAGAGTTGAAGCAACCCTGAATGCTGCTGTTGAACAGTTTAATAATGCTTCTCACATTAAACCTAGAGACCTTTATAAGTATATTGATTCATATCGTCTTCTTGGAGAAAATTATACTAAGACAAGAGATTATTTAAGAGCACAGGAACAGTATACAAACGGTATTTCTCTTTATTCAAAAGAAAAAGAAAATTCTGGTTTTGCTGGAAATGAACAGATTGGAAATCTCTATGCAGATTTAGGTGATATTAATTACTTTATTGCTGCAGATTATGATAATGCAGAAAAGAATTATAATAATGCTATTGATTTAGGTTACGATAATTCGAAAATTCGTTATAGACTTGGATTTATTGATTATAAAGATAAAGATTATCTTTCTGCTTTGGCTTCATTTATTAAAGCAGGTGAAGGCATTGAAAGACAGGAAAATCTTTTACTGGCCATGGGTAATACTCTTACTTTAAGAAATGATGATATGGCTGCAGAAGGATACTATGCCCAGTTGCTTAATAAACTTAATAACAGCATAGCTAAAAATGCCGGCGGAATATTACCTCAGAGTAACTCTAAAGACAACGAACTTATTACTAAATATTTATATGCTACAAACAATGCTGGTGTAAATCTTTATAGAATTGCAAAACGAACTGGCGACAGTTCTAAAAATGCACAGGCAATTGTTCAGTTACAGGAATCTATAAGAGCTTGGGATGCACTTTCTCGTGATCAGGTTTCTATGGTTCGTGCTGGTGGAAGTAATCTTGCAGAAGAAAATGTAAAATATATTACTCATCCATTTACAGAATTTGAACCTTCTATTTATCTTGAAATTCCAAAGACTCTTTATGTTGATGAAGAATTTTAATTTTTAGTGAAATCTATGCTGAAAGAGCTTTTTAGAAAATCAATTCATCTTTGCAGTGCTTTGGTTCCACTGGCGCTTTACTACTTTTATTGGCCCACTATTATTCTTATTATTCTGGCCCTGGTTTTGTATTCCGTTTGCGAAGTTTTAAGACTAAAGGGAATTTGGGTGCCTGTAGTTTCTTTTATAACAGAAATGGCCAGCCGGAAGAGGGATGAAAATAAGTTTGTATTGGGACCTGTAACTTTAGTTTGTGGTATTCTTCTTGCAATTTTATGCTTGCCTTATGAAGGAATTAAAATTGGTGTATTTGCCCTTGCATTCGGAGACGGTTGCGCAAGTATTTTTGGTAAACTCTTTGGGCGCATAAAGATTCCTTTTACAAAAGGAAAAACCTTGGCTGGATGTATTGCCTGTTTTGTGGCAGTTTTTCTTACAACCTACCTGGCTGGGCACAATCTATGGGCAGCTTTTTGGACAGGTATTTTTACCATGTTTATAGAAGCACTTCCTCTTTTCGACTTTGATAATCTTATTATTCCGGTTTTAGCAGGTTATTTTTATTTGTTACAGATTGGATATTTTTTGTTTTAATCTGTCCACAAATACTGGTTGTGAAGCTCTTTTATGTAAAAAATGCTTCCAAATGTGAGTAAAATGATTGCTATTAAAAGAATCACAATATTTATAGAATGTTTTACACTGTGAATTCCAATCATAATTAACAAAAGTCCCACAGTTGTTTTCTGATTATAAGTTCTGCTTTTATTGTAAAAATAGTTGATTGCTAAAGTTATTGCATTACTTAAAACTGTAACAGCGATAATTGTTTTTTTAAACGGGTAATCAACAGCATAGTTATGAAGAATTCTTGATGTATTTAATGGAATATAAACTGCGGTTGTTGCAATTATAAGAAGAAATATTGCTACAATTTTTTCATTTTCCTGTTTTTGTTCTGTGTAAGAAACTATAACCATAAGCAATAAAGATGAAGGCACCAGCAAAATAGAAAACAAACTTGTATTTCCGCAGAACATATATAATGCTGAATAATTTTTTTGAAGTTCAAGGGCTGGAATCCATAATCTTACAACATCAGATAAAACTGCAAAAAGAAAAAGAGTAAAAAATATAACTTCTGTAGACTGGGTTTTAACAAAACTTCTGTAAAGAACAAAGCATCCTACAATTGCAAAAAGATTTTGAATAAAAATCCCAATAATCAGATATAAAGGCTGGCTGGCAAATAAAAAGAAAGTGTGATTTTGAACATTATATAAACTTGAAAAAGGCATAGGACCATAGCAAACTGCATAAAACAGAATCAGCGAGTTTATAAGAAGAAAACCAATGGAAATCCATAAAAGAGCAAGAATAGTCCTATTTCTATTTTTAAGTGTCATATTTAAATAGTAACAAGTTCAGAAATAATAGTAAAGACTAAAAAAAATATTCCGAAAATAATAGAAGCGTATTGTTTTATTTCGATTTTGGGAGGAATAGACATGAAAAAACTTCTTTTGGGTGTTGCTCTTTTGACATCAGCTTTTATGACATTATTTGCTGGTGATGTTGCTACTTTTGTAGATAAAGGTTTTTCTGCAGATGGAAAGTATTACATTTTTGGACAGTATGGCCGTACAGATAAAAAATACCAGGGTTGGGCAGAAATTTATCAGGTAGATATTGCTAAAAATGATTATGTTGATGGCGGTGTATTTAGAACTAAGCCTAGTGCTGTAACATCAGATAAAAATGGTATTCAGGTTTACGAAGCTTTGGAAGCTAAAAGCTACTACTATTTTAAGAATATAAAAACTCAGAAAGCCGATATGGATCATGTTCTTTATATTTGTGATGATGCAAATAAAACTGGTTCAGATAAAATTGTTTTTAAGGATTTTAAGGCCGAAGATTATGATTCTGCTGGTACTTATTCAATTCAGCTTGTTTCTACTGTAATTAATAAAGGTAAAAATGCAAAATCTTCTTTTTATATTATGGTAGAAAAGAAAGATAAAGACGGCAAAGTTATTTCTTCTAAAAAAGTTGGTTCTCCAGACATTGTTCGTAAAGGAATCAGCAATTATAAAATTGAACGCATTATGACAGATGAAAGTGAAAAACGTTTTATTTTTGTTGTAGAAAAGATTTTAGAAGACGATACTGGTATTTCAATCAGATATATGGTTGAAGCCGCAGAAATTGATTAAAATTTTCAAAAAAAATTCGTAAAAACTTCCGAATTTTTCATAGTAAAGCAATATTATTAGTAAAAGAAAATCGCATGCAGTTTTGTGTGCGATTTTTTTTTACCTGAATATGTTGTGTTTGCACTGGAGGTATTTATGAGCACTAAAATTCGAGGCGTTATCAGATTTGTGAGTGAAGTCCTGCTTATTGTGGGCGTTACTCTTTTTGCGGTTTTACCTGTTTCCTGTAAGATTACAGAAACGGGGATTCATGTTTTAAATGGCGATTATGTTTGTCCTAAAATGGAAAATTTTTCTGTCGTGGATGAAAGAAGAATCAAACTGGATTTTTCTGAACCTGTAAAATTGAAATCTTTTGAAGTTTTTACTGAGAATGAAAAAAGCATTAAATCTGAATGTGAAGTTGGAGAAGCTGGGAAAGAAATTTTTATTGAGCTTGATGAACAGATGGAGATTGGTAAACGGTATGAGTTGTTTGGGGTTGTAAAAGATGAATATGGGAATACACTTACTTTTGAAGTGCCATTTTTGGGCTACAATGGGCGGGTCCCTAAGTTGATTATGACAGAGATTCAAACAGTGACTGTTTCTAGTAGAACTAAGGTTGAAGTTGAAAATGATTGGTATAAGAATGAATTCATTGAATTTTTAGCTTTGACAGACGGAAACTTAAGCGGAGTAGAAGTAATAAGTTCTTATGATGGTGAAGACAGGGGATTTTTATTGCCGCCGGTGGAAGTAAAGCAGGGTGAAATTTTTATAGTTCATTTGAGAAATAAAGGAAATGGATGCGTTAGTGAAACTGGAGAAAATCTTAATTTGGCAACAGCTCCTTATTCTATGGATGGGGTAAGAGATTTTTGGACAGCAGATGAAAGAACTGCTATTGGAAATAAGACTGATATTGTAATTATAAAAGATTCTGGAACAAATGAGATTTTAGATGGATTATTGTTTTGTGAAAGTAAATATGAGCAATGGCCTTCAAAACAAAGTGTTTATGTTAAAGACCTTTGTGAAGCCGGTATTTGTAATTCTGAAGAAATTGAAATAGCATTTGCTGGAGATGTTCTTGGTAACACAAAAACTTTGCAGAGAATGAATGCTAAATCTGTTTTAGATGAATTTAAGAAAAATAAAGAATGTCATTATCCTTTAGCTTTCTGTAAAGAAGACTGGAGTGTGGATTCTCATACTGCAGGTAGTTTATAAGTTTTAGAGAGATTCTGCATACTTTATTAAACCAATAAATTATGTTACAGTTTTCCCATGGTAGAATTATTAGCTCCTGCGGGAAACATGGAATCACTTGATGCTGCAATTGGCGAAGGTGCAGATGCAGTATATTTAGGTTTAAAAAGCTTTAATGCTCGTTTAAGAACAACAAACTTTGCATGGAATCAGTTTGGTGCAACTATAGATGCTCTTCACAGACAGAATAAAAAAATATATGTCACAGTTAATACTGTTTGTGAAGAAAGAGAAACTGAAAGATTGTATCGTTTTCTCGCTTATTTAAATGAAATGAAGCCAGATGGACTTATTGTGCAGGATTATGCAGTAATGCGTCTTGCACAAGAGTTCTTCCCTAATCTGGAATTGCATGCCTCTACACAAATGAATGTGGAAAGTTCTCATGGCGTTCGATTATTACAGAATGCGGGTGTAAAGAGAGTTGTATTAGCTCGTGAATTGGGACTTGAAGAAATCCGTAAAATTAAAAATGAAACTGGTGCTGACCTGGAAGTATTTGTTCATGGTGCTTTGTGTGTTAGCGAATCGGGATTGTGTTTATTTTCCAGCTTCCTTGGTGGTAAGTCTGCCAATAGAGGTATGTGTGCTCAAGCTTGTAGACGATATTACACCGCTGAAGTACCAGGTGGTATTAAACAAGGATATTATTTTTCTCCTTGCGATTTGCAATTAATTGATCAGATTCCAGATTTAATAGATGCTGGTGTGAATTCTTTTAAAATTGAAGGCCGCATGAAAAGTGCAGAATATGTTGGCAGTGTTGTTGCAGCATACCGTTATGTAATTGACCATTATAAAGAAGACAAAAAAGGTGCTATTGCAGCAGGTAAACGTATGTTGTCTTCTGATTTTGCACGCACAAAGACTTCTTATTGGTACGGTTTTAATTCTTATGAAGAAGGTATGAATAATGCTGCCGAAAAGATATTGAATCCAGACCAAGCAGGTGGAACAGGTATTTATCTTGGAAAGATTTCTTCTCAAAAGCCAGCTCCAAAAGAACTTATAGAAGCTATAAATGAATCTCGTGGTCCAACTGACGAACCTCCTGTAAGAATTCAGCTTGCAACTTTAAAAGGTGGCTCTTATGATCCAGATCCAGGCGATTCTATTCGTATTCATAAGCAGGATGATTCTGGTCGTGTAAGTCATAAGATTAGAAGTGTTGAAGTTGAAGATGATGGAAAACGTTGGATTGATGTCCCTGCAGGATTTAGTAATGGTGACAGTGTTTATCTGTTGCAAATAAAATCAAGTTCAAAACGATATGCTCGTGTTGTAACTGCAGATTTAGGAAAATATAGAAAACAACCAAAAGATGAACTTTTACCAATTCTGGATCTTACTCCTGTTGCTCCTAAAGAATTGCAGTATTTCCCAGATGGGGTATATGTACAGGTCTCTTCTATACCTGATGTTTTTGTTATTCAGGGATTAAATCCTGTTCGTGTTATTATAGAATATAATTCTGAAACTTCTTATGACTTATTGAATCATAAAACTGTACTTCCTTTCTCAAAAAAACAGCTTTATATTTCTTTGGATCCATTCTGTTCTTCATTGCAAGAAGATAAGCTTAAAGAAGAACTTGCTCTGTTAGTCGAAGATGGATATACAAATTTTGTTGTGAATAATTTGGCTCATATCCAGATGCTCAAGAAAAAGAATGTTCATATGATTGCTGGTCCATATTTATATACCTTTAACAGATGGGCTGTTTCCTGGTTGGAAAATCAGAATATTGGTGCATTTATTATGCCATATGAAAATTCAAGAAGAAATCTTGAAGCAACTTACGATGAAAAGGTTCGTTCAAGAGTTCTTGTGCCAGTTTTTGCATATCCAGCTTTATTTAGAATGAGATTTAAACTTCCTTCTGATTATGATTTCACATATTTTGAAGATAAGGAAGAAACTTTATTCAAAGTAAATTCAACACCAGATGGTTCTTTTGTTATGCCGGAACAACCATTTAGTATTCTTGATAAAGTAAACTTTATTACATCATCAGGATTCAAAAAGATTTTAATAGACTTTTCTAAAACAAAAGTAACAAGAAGTCAGATAAAAGCTATAATGACTTCTATGACAAAATCTCAAGTTTTACCAGATGTCTCTCGTTTTAACTGGAAAGATGGATTTTATAATCCTCAGCAGCTGGAAGAATATAAAGCAGCCGCAGAAAGAGCTGCAGTCAGGAAGAATACCCCACAAAAAGGTTTTCGTCCTAACCGCAGCAAGAAAAAGTAAATAAGAGCTACCTGAATTAGAAGACTGTTAATTCTTTTTCTTTTTCATTAGAAGACTCTTGGGAAGAAGCGTCGTCTTCTTTCTGAGAGTCATCTTTTTTAAAGTTTGGTTTGTATTCCAAATGCTCAGCAACAACAAAAACTTTACTAAAGTTTTTGCCTTCAGAATCCTTCCAGCGGTTTTGCTTCAAGCGTCCCACAACACGTACTCCACGACCTTTTGTTGTATACTTTTCGCAATACTCGGCTACTTTTCCATAAGCTTCAATATCAAAAAACGAAACTTCCTCAGTACCATTACCATCATCACTTTTTAAAAATCGATTCACAGCTAATGGAAACTTACATACCTTAAAACCTTTCGAAGGTTCCGATAACTCAGCCTGACGGACTACATTGCCTTCAAGAATAATTGAGTTCAAATGATTCATAAATAACTCCTATTTTTCTAAATCTTTTTGTGCTCGGCCGGAAACACAGTCTGGAAGCCATAAAACTTCCTGTAATAGTATTTGTTTTAATATGCAAAAACGGACCATTTTTTATAAAAAAAATTTAAAAAAAATGAGAAAAATATGAAAATTTTGTGATTTTATAAGAAATTATGTTAAATATTACTTACAAGACGAAGAATATAAAGAGCAACATATTCTTTAAGTGCCTTTTCTTCACCAATTTTTTGCATGTTAGGTGTTTTAACTAAAGTTTCTGCAAGGTTTTCAACACGTTCTTTTGTAAATGACTGAGCTGAAAGTGTGCGACAAACACGTCTTGTATAGTCTCTGATTAAAGAATTAACATCTTCTGTAAGAGCAAAGTTTGCTTCTTTAGAAATCATTTTATTCCATTGTTTTGTAAGGTAGTTCAATTCTCTGTCTAAAGTTGAACCTTCTGGAATAAAATCGTTTGTAAGATTTCTAGCTTGTTCTGCAAGAGCTTCTTCCTTAGACATATGTTTTTTAGGTGTTAAGTCTTTTTCTTCTAATGGAGAAGCAACTTCTTCCTGAACTTCCTTTTTCTTGTTTTTCTTTTTACTGCGGAATAGAGTAATAAACCAAGAAATAATAGGAATAGAATAAATAAGAGGTAAATCCATTTTTGCTTTGGACATAACCTGATCGCTTGTTAACAAAAGTAACTCGCTGTATGGACGAAGCTGTCCGTCTACAAAAGGCTGGAACCCTACTGTAGAAATGTCATCATTTTTTTCAAGAGACAGCATTGTCATAAAGTTTGCATTTAATAATGAATAAAGTACAGGAGAATTTGATTCAATCTGCTGTTCCAGACATTTTTCAAATTTCTTTGCATCGTTCATTTCTGGCAGCTTTTCATAATTTAAAAGAGCATTGTACCATTTTTGAACCAAAGTTGATTCAATAGAATCGTGGGCTTCGTTACAAAGTCTGACTACCAGAGGTAAAGCATTTTTCTTGTAAACATAATAACGGGTTCCAGATTCAACTTTGAAAACAAGCAGGTCTGGCAGTTCATTCTGTTTACCATCTGTTGTAAGCTGCTGCAATGTATTTTTCAAATCGTCTTCAGAGAACTGTCCGTAAAGCAGTTTTCCGTTCTGATCATGGAATTTTAAAATCTGATTCATAGAGAAGAAGAATGGAGCTTTACCTAATTGATTTTGCAATTCTTTAAGTGCATCTTCTCTTTTTTTATTTGTTTGAAATTTCTGTTTTAAATATGTACTGTGAATTTCAGTAATTTGAATTGCCTGAAGTACACTTGTATCTTCAGCTGTGCGGTCCTGAATTTTTTCAAAATCCTGGCGCATATAATAACAAAGCTGGTTCCAAAGGTAATAATCATCACCTTCAGAAACATCCATAAAACCAGCCTGAGGTTTGTCGATAAAATGTGAAAAGAAATTTTTAATGGTAATTTCTTTTGCAGGATTTGATGAACGGAGTTTTTTTAAGAAATAATCGTGGTATTCATCTTTCTTACAAATACGAATAATCTTTTTCTGAGCTGTTTCAAGCAACAGTTCCATAGGAACACATGCTGGCAGCAAAATAGAAGGTAAATCACGAGAAAATACAAGAATATTCAATAATGGTGATTTAAGATTCTGATTTGTAAGGGACTGTGGTATATAAAGTTCAGCCTGCTTTCTTTCAATTGCATTTAGTGGAAATTTTTTAGGAAGTTCTGTTTCCAGTGGATATGGAACAGATTCATTTCTCTGAATTTCTTTATATTGGTTAGCATACTTAATGGAAAAATTGGTGATTGAAACAATCATTTTTTTATTTCCATTTGGAATAAGAGCGGCAAGATGTTTTTCTTCCAGTCCTGCAAGTTCGGCAGTAACAGTATTTGTTGGATCTCCAAGATATTTTACAAGTTCAGCAGCTTCTTCCACATGATGCTCTGCATATTTTTTAATGTATGCACAGAATTCCTTTAAATCTATAAAAGGAGATTTCTGTTTGTCTGCGTAAAATCTGATTATTGAACTTAAATTTGAAGATGTTGCCATATTCTTCTATTATAAAGGAAAAATTGACCTTTTACCACTTTTTTTTATAAAATCCCCTAAAATCTGTTAAATAAATAAGGCAGGCACATATAAAATGCACCTGCCAGTGTAAATAAGCTTCTAATGTTTAGTTAGATAATTTACATTCTCCAATGTCTATATCTGCTTTAATGTATTTTTTACCAGAAACATCAGTTTTAATTTTTTTACCGCTGTTTCCAAAAGCACTGGCTTCTCCAATAGAGCATTTTATGTCCAGTGAATATGATGAAGGATCTTTTACCCCTTTAATTTGCAAATCGCCAACATCAACTTCAAATTCACCTTTATTAAAATCTACATTTTTAAGATCGATTTCACCAACATCAACATCTACATCAATTTTATCTGCAAAGAAGTCGGAAAGTTTTACTTCGCCAACATTTACTGCAATATCTAAATCAGAAAAACTAGTATTTTCTGGAACAGTAATTGTTACTGATGCATTGTTCATACCCACGTTTGTTTTTGATTTGCCAGCCTGTTTAATGGTAAGTGTTCCATTTTTTACTTTTATTTCTGGAACAAGCCAGGTTCTGTTAGCAGAATAACTGTATTTAAAAGAGTCTCCTTTAACAATCTTAAAATCGCCAACTTTAATATCAGCTTCAATTTTATCAAAATTTTCCAATTTAATGTTATTTTCAGAAGTATTCACAATAGAATCATCTTTATCTGAAGAAAAATTAAAATTCATATGGAATTTTCCTTTAATAGCATCTGCAAAGCCTGAAATATGATACCAGCTTCCAAAAATGATACAGAAAATTGTAACAGCACTAATTATTGCAATATAAATCGATTTTTTCATTATTTTTCTTCTCCATAAATTCCTTTAATCATTGAATGAATTACTCCTGCAATTGGCCAGATAATCCATGTGAAGCCCCAACTGAAAGTACTAAAACTCCATGCAAGATAAATACATGTAATAGTTAACCAATATACGTCCATAATGGCTTTAACAACTTTATTGTTATAAGTAACTTCGCTGTCTTTTTTGCTGGCTGCTTTTGAATAAGATCCACCAATAGTTTTTTCAGAATTGATACTCATAAGCATTTCATACATTTTGCGTTTTTTTCCAGAGTAGATTAATAATGCAACACCTGTAGCAACGAAAACAAATAAGAATACAGGAGACAAGTCTTCTAAAACTTTAATGCCCAAATCATCGAAAATAACGGCAGGAATAAAACAAAGAACACATAATAAAACACCAATGGCATGTAAAACATTGTATTTTTTCTTAAAGTTTCTTTTTCCTTCTGCAATATAGTTGATGGAATCCTGACTGATTGAGCAAGGTTCATCTGTAATATATTTCCATTCATCCATTTTGTTGCTTGATAAAATGCTTAAAACAATTCCTGCTCCTATTAAAGCAAACATAAGTGAAAGACCAATTACGTATTTATCCCAGAAAATATCCTGAATAATTAATGGAGTAACACAAAGTATAAAACAAGCAACACTTATTGCACGAAGAATAATGCTAGACTGTTTTTCTTCGATGTAGTTTTTAATTTCATCAAAAGCAATGCTTCTTTTATTAATTGAATCTTTGTTTTCATTAAGAACAGTTTCAAGGCCTAAATCTTCTGCAAGTTCTTCAAGATTTCCAAATTCAGAAATTACTGTACCTACAGCTTCATTTTCCGAAATGCCGTTATTTCTTAATTCAGAAAACTTGTCTTCCATCATCTGAAGAAGTTCGCTTTTTGCTTTTCTTACCTGGTCTGTGTCTGGAAGATTTCTGAACATTGTTTCTAAATAATTTTTGATTGTTTCCATTTTCTATTTTCCTCTTAGTTTTCTTTTATAAAACGTTCGACAACTTCTTTTGTCAAATCCCATTCTTTACACTTTTCTTTATAATAATCTCTACCTTTGTCGGTTATTTTGTAATAAGTTCGTCGTTTTTCATTTTCTGAAACCTGGGAAAATGATGTGATAAACCCATTGTTTTCCATGCGGGTAAATGCAGAATAGAGGGTGGTTTCTTTGATAATGTATTTTTCCTCTGTCATGCTTTTAATCTGCTTGGAAATTTCATAACCATAGGAAGGATTATCTAAAAGAAGATACAAAATCATTGTGTCGTTATATCCACGAATTACGTCACTACTGATTACAACCATTAGCTTCCTCCTAATTTTTACTATGTCTGTCGTTACTACGATAGATAATACTATGTTTATCATACTATGTCAATCGTAGTACGCCTGATGGGGTAAATATAATACTAGAAAACAAATCTGTCAAGTGGTAGAATAAAAATATGATAGTTAGTAACCGTATGAAAAATCTGCATCCTTATGTTCCAGGAGAGCAGCCAAAAGATCGTATTTATGTAAAACTCAATGCAAATGAGAATCCTTATGCACCAAGTAAAACTGTTCAGCAGGCAGTTCTTGATTTTGTTCAGCAGCATCCGGAAAAGATGGGCTTGTACCCAGATCCAGATTCAACTCAGCTGCATCAGGCAATTGCAGAAATGTTGAATAAAACAGGTGGAGTTCTTTGTCGTGCAAAAGTTGAAGGAAATACTGTTACTCCAGATGAAAAAGATAAGATTCCTTTTGAAGTAACTGAAAAAATGATTTACACAGGAAACGGAAGTGATGAAGTTTTATCTTTTGTTTTCTATGCATTTTTCGACTCATCAAAGAAATTTGTAATGCCGGAATTTACATACAGTTTTTATCCTGTATATGCCGGTTTCTATAACATTCCAATGGATAATGTTCCTCTTAAAGCAGACTGGTCTTTAGATACAGATGAAATGCTTAAAAGAGCAGAAAACAATCGGGGTGGAATTATTTTTGCAAATCCTAATGCTCCAACAGGTTTGGGACTTACAAGAGACCAGGTTCGCCAGATGCTGAAAAAAGCTAGTCCAGATGAAATTTTTATTGTAGATGAAGCTTATGTAGATTTTGGCGGTGAATCTTGTATTCCACTTTTAAAAGAATTTAATAATCTTGTTATTGTAAGAACTTTTAGTAAGAGTTTGTGTGGGGCTGGTCAGCGACTTGGTTATATTGTTGCTTCGGAAGAACTTGTAAACATTGTTACAACAGTAAAAAACAGTGTAAATCATTTCCCAATTGATGCTGTTTCGCAGGTTAGTGGTGTAGCAGCTTGTAATGACATTGGCTACTATGTGGAATGTTCTAAAAAAGTTGCAGAAGAGCGTGAAAATTTTTATAACTTTTTAAAGGCTCAAGGTTTTTATGTTATAGAGAGTAAAACAAACTTCCTTTTTGCTAAAAAAGAAGGAATGAGTGGAAATGACATTTATAAAAAAATAAAAGAAAAAGGACTTTTAATCCGTCACTTTAATACACCTGGAATTGAAGACTTTGTAAGAATTACAATTGGAACTCATGAACAGATGGAAGCATTAAAGAAGGCATTTCAGGAATTATAGGAATAAAAGGTAACATATATGAAATTTTTAGTTTTAAGCGATTTACATGCAAATAATGAAATGATAGAAAAAATGGATTCTTTATTCAAACAGGCTGATGCAGTTTTGTTTGCTGGTGATTTTGCAGAATGTTTTAAACCAGAAACTGGTAAAGAAGCTCTGGAAAAATTCTGTAAAAAACACGACACAATTTTTGCTGTTCTTGGTAACTGCGATAACGAAGATTTTCTTGTTGATTTGGATGAACAGGATATTTGTGTAGAAAAAGCTTTGGTTTATGAAGGTGGAATTGGTATTACAGGTGCTGGTGGCGGAACAAAGTTTACAGGTAAAACAGAGTTTGAACGCACAGAAGAAGAAATTATTTCTGATTTTGATATTGTAAAAAATGCAGTTGCTGAAACTGGAGATGAATCTTTGTGGAAGAGTCTTATTATGATTAGTCACAATCCTCCAAAAGGAGATGTTTGTGATAAAGTAAATGAAAGTCTTCACGCAGGAAGCCAGCAGTTTGCAGATTATATTGCTAAAAATCAGCCGGTTGCAGTAGTTTGTGGTCATATTCACGAAGGTCAGGGTATAGAAAAAATTGGGGAAACCACAGTTATGAACCCTGGTTCTATGGCAGAAGGCTGTTACGGATTGCTTACAGTGGAAAAAACTGGTGATGAATGGAAAGTTACTTCTGCAGAAACTGGAAAACTTGCTTAAGTATATTTATTGTCTGATTTTTATATACAGGAGTTCTATATGAGTGTAAAAAAGATAGGTGCATTATTTGTAATGGCAGCTGTTTCATTGTCTGCTTTTGCCCAGGAAAAATTTAATCCATTAAGTTTTGTGTCTTTTAAAAAGAATCTTACTTATGTTCAGGGTGAAGATTCCCAGACTTACACTGTAGAAAGAACTCTTAATCCTTATGCAATAAACAAGTTTGAAACAACTTATGGACTTTGGTATGAAATTAGAGTTCAGGCAGAAAAAAGAGGATATGTATTTCAGAATCCAGGGCAGCCAGGAAGTCATGGAAGAAGAGCCATTGCTCCAAATGAAGAAAATGAAAATCAGCCGGTAACAAATATTAACTGGTACGATGCAATTGTCTGGTGCAATGCTTTAAGCGAAATTAAAGGAAAAACTCCCTGCTACACTTATAAAGGCAAAGTTATAAAAGATGCTCAGGATTCTGCAGCCTGCGATTTGTGTGACTGTAACTGGAAAGCAGATGGTTACAGACTTCCTTCTGAATCTGAATGGGAATATGCAGCGCGAAAAACTAAAAAAGGGATGGCAAAAGGCGACATTGTTAGTGGCCAGAAAACCAGCAGCTATGAAGAAGGTCAGCGCTATGCCTGGACCAGCGATAACTGTGTAAACACTAAAATTGTAGGAACAGCTGGTCTTCCTTTTAATCCTGATGCAGTTTCCAGCCCTGCCACAGGGAATTCAAATGAAGCCGGTATTTATGACATGATTGGAAATGTTATGGAATACTGCTGGGACTGGAGCGGCGACTATAAAAAAGAACTTCCATATGGTATAGAAATGGGTTACGACAGAATTTGTAGAGGAGGCAGCTGGTCTCCTTATACTTTGTTTACATATTCTGGGGACCGCTATGGTTATGACCCTAACGAAACTTATAACTATATGGGCTTTCGTTTAGCTTATTCAATAACACAGTAAAATAAAGCAAAAGGAATAATTATGAATCTTTATCATCTTAATAAAATACAGGATGTTTTTGACAGTTTTGTTAAAAAGCAGGAAGTTGCCGGATTAAATATTTTAATTTATAAAGATGATAAAGAAGTTGGCTACTGGCAGGCTGGCTGTAAAAATATAGAAAAAAATCAGGCTTTCACAAGAGATACAATCTGCCGGCTTTATTCTATGTCTAAACCTATTACAAGCATAGCTGCCATGATTCTTGTAGAGCAGGGTAAACTTGATTTAGGTGCTCCTGTTGCAAATTATATTCCAGCCTTTTGGAATGTTACAGTATGTTCCGAAGGTGGAAAAAATGGGAAACCAGTAAAAGCACAGAAACCAATTCTTATTCAGGATTTACTTAATATGACCAGTGGGTATACTTACGGGGCATATTGGGATGGAGCTACTTTAGGGGAACATCTTACTTCCGACTTTATTGCAGAACTTAATAAAGATTCAATCAAAGACAGCAAAATAACAACTTTAGATGTGGCCCAGCGTTTTAGTCAGATTCCTCTTAGTTTTGAACCTGGAACAGATTATAGTTATGGTTTTTCTGCAGACATTCTCGGTGCTGTAATAGAAACTGTTTCCGGCTTAAAATTCAGTGAGTTTTTACGAAAGAATATATTTGAGCCTCTTGGCATGAAAGATACAGATTTTTATGTACCAGAAGAAAAGCAGAACAGGCTTGCAAATGTATACAAGTTCAACGGTGAAAAAAAGCTGGAACTGTTTACTTTACCCAACCTTGGAATTCAACCTTTTATGGATCATGCGCCATCTTTTGAAAGTGGAGGGGCAGGGCTTTGTTCTTCTGTTGACGATTATATGAAGTTTGCTTCTATGCTTTGTAATAAAGGGGTTTTGAACGGAACCAGAATACTTCAGGAAAAAACAGTAGAATATCTGGCACAGGCTCATCTTTCACCTGTGTTACAGCAAAAGTTTGATCAGAAAATGGAACATCTTTCCGGCTACTCTTACAGCAACCTTATGAGAGTTGCAACAGATCCAGGTTATTGTAAAATGATTACGGAAAAAGGTGAATTTGGATGGGACGGCTGGCTTGGACCTTACGTTTCTGTAGATTTGAAAAATCATCTTACAGTAGTAATGCTTATGCAAAAAACTGATGCAGGAACCTGGGAACTTACCAGACGGGTGAAAAACATTATCTATACAAGCTTGTAATTAAAAGGGGTGATTAAAGCCCCTTTTCTTGTTTTCTCAGCCGTTTAGTTTCAGCGCGAATATATTTTTTCTGTTTGCGGCTAAGTTTACGACCACGTTTAATCATCATATCTTCTTTTTTAAAGTTCAAAAGCCAGTATGACAAGAATACAGAAAGAATACAAAGAATGGTTGCCATTATAACAGGAATGTATCCTGGCATTGTTTCAAATGGAAGCTTAAAGTTCATACCAAAGAAGCTGGTAATAAAAGTAGGAGCCATCATTACTAAGTTGATAATAGCCAGCTTTTTCATAACTATGTTCAAGTTGTTGGATGTTACAGAAGAGAATGCATCCATGACACCAAAAATAATGTTTGAATAAGTGTCGGCCATTTCAATTGCCTGGCGGTTATCAATGCTTACGCCTTCTACAAAATCAATATCTTCTTCATCAAACTTAATAAGTTTTGTAACTTTCATTTTTTGAAGAAGAAGGGCATTACTGCGCAAACTTGTTGTAAAGTAAACCAGCGATTTTTCCAATCCAAGCATTAACATAATTTCCTGGTTTTCAATTTCCTGGCGCATTTCATTTTGAATGCTGGTAGATCTTCTGTTAATTTCTTTAAGATAACGAAGGAATGTAAGATTTGCTCTGTTCATTATCTGTACAATAAAAGAAGGAAAGTCTGTTAAACGAACATTTTTTACCCGGTTGTTTCCAAAATCTTTTAAAATTTCACAGTCTGTCCAGCAAAGGGTAATAATTGTTTTTCCTTTAATAATAATACCAACTGGTACAGCAAAATATGGAGTTTCTGCATTTGGATCATAAACAGGAACCCGGACAATGGTAAGAATATATCCTTCTCCATCTTCCATGCGGGAAAGTTCATCTGGGTCAAGAATATCTAAAATAGAATCCTGATCAATATCATATTCGCGCTGAAGTTCTGCTGTTTCATCGCGGTTAACGTTGCGGGCATCTACCCAAACTGGTTTTCTGCCATCAATATCTTCTTTTTTGGTTTTAGTAAATTGACCGTCTATCTGCTGCCAGTATGTAATCATGCTATTCACCTTTTAAAATAATAAATTTAGAGAAATAGCCTGATGAATAAAAATGTGCTGTGAGAATTTAGAGACATTTATTCAAGAGACTTTTATTTGTGATTAATGAACGTATGGGATAACTCGACCCGCCTTCCATAATGGAGCCTCCTGAATAAAGATTAGTGCAAATGAATTGCTAAAGACATAATAGCATAAAAAGAGTTTTTGGTAAGGGACTTGTAGAAAATTTTAGATTTTTTTTACAAAATGTTCCGTTTTTTGCACAAGTTTGCAATATTAATTAGTGGAGGTAATTGTGAAAAAATATGAATTTTATTTAGCCCCGGGATACTGTAAGAAAAAAGGGATTGAAGTGCTGGAACAGGAAGGAGCCTGCATAAAGTTTTTAATTAAAAATCAGGATGATGAAATGACTAAGGAAAGACTGCGCAATGCCTTTTGCTCATACATAAGTTTTGTACGAAAACAAAAGGATTGCAGCAGCTCTTTTTTACAAGTTCCAAAAGTTGATTTTATTGGTCTTGTAAAAAAACATTATTGATTATTTAGCAAGACAGTTGTCTAAGTCTTTTGTAATCTGTTCTTTATCCAGGTGGCGGCCAATAACTACAAGTTTAATCATTCTGTCACCAACTTCTGGGTCCCAGTCTTTTTTCATTTCTGGTTCTTCGGCAAGAACTTTTTCCTGTTCTTCTTTTGGACAAGAAGCAAGCCAGTTTCCAGAGTATCCTGCAGAAATCTGACGGCCACTTGTTTCAAGAACATATGCCATGTCTGCTTCATCGCTGAACCAGATAACACCTTTTGAACGGATGATATTTCTTGGCCATCTTGAAGCATATTCATCTAACTTCATACGGTCAAAAGCCTTTCTTCTGTAGTAAACAAAAGAGCCAATGCCATATTCGTCTTCACTTTCGCCTTCGTGTTTGTGTTCATGGTGATGGTGGTGGTGATGTCCATGTTCGTGCTCATCATCGTCATCATCATCGTCGTCATGGTGATGATGTTCGTGGTCGTGATCACATTCTTCACCTTCGTCGTGATGATGTCCGCATTTTTCACAAACTTCATCATCGTCGTCGTCATCTTCTTCTTCGGCTTCGTGAGCTTCAAGTTCTTTTACCCAACCTGCAGAAGCATATACTGTTTCAAAGTCAAAGCGGTCTGTACCAATAATATCTTCAACAGGAACTTCACAACGAGTTGTTTCAATAACTTTAACTTCTGGCTGAATCTTGTTAATTACTGCACGAACCATTTTCATCTGTTCGTCTGTTACAAGGTCACGTTTATTTACAATTAAAGTTGAACAGAATTCAATCTGCTGAATAAGAAGAGATTCAATATCTTCTTCATCAATATCTTTTTTAAGTAATGATTTTCCTTCATCAAATTCGTCTACAAGGCGAGCTGCATCTACAACACCAACAACGTTATCCAATTTACCAATTTCAATCTGTTCAATAGCCTGTGCAATTGGCATTGGTTCACAAACACCAGAAGCTTCAATTAAAATGTAATCGTATTTCCCAGTTTTCATCAGGTCTTCAATACCCTGAACCATGTCTGATTTTAATGTACAGCAGATACATCCGTTTGTAAGTGGAACAATGCTGTTTGTATCAGTAATATTTGCTTCTTTTGAAATAAGACGTTCATCTACGTTTACTTCACCAATGTCGTTTACAATTACTGCTACTTTATATCCTTTCTGATTTGTAAGAACTCTATTAAGGAGTGTAGTTTTTCCTGCACCTAAATAACCACAAAGTAATGTAATAGGAATCTTTTTCTTTGCCATTTTATTCTCCAGTAAATTTCTATTATCTTTAATATAATAAAAAAACTTTTATATTTCACTAAAAATCTATTGTTTTTGACTTAATTTTGAAAAGATTTTCTGTATTTCTTCTAAAGAAAGATGGGCATACCCAATAATAAGCCAGCCTGTCTCTGTCCCTTTTATAAGAATATTCTGCTTTTGTGCCTTCTGAATAAATTCCTGTTCTGTAATCTGTGGAATTTTTGCTATAAAATGAAGCCCGGCCTGTTCTCCCTGAATCTGAATGGCAGGAAAATTTTTATGAAGCAGTTCCAGCATCAGGTCTCTGCGGCTTTTATATATTTTTTTTGCACGGTTAATATGGCGTTCAAAATAACCGCCTTGAATAAAGTCTGCCAGAACCTGCTGTTCAATGCGTGGAACAGGGCATTTGTAATAAGCAAAGTTTTCTTTATAAAGTTCCATTAATGGATGAGGCAGAATGATATAACTTATTCTTAATGCCGGAGTAAGAGTTCTGGAAAAGGTTCCCATGTATATAACTTTCTGGTTTTCATCAAATCCCTGAAGGGCAGGAATTGGAATACCTTTATAGCGAAAGTCACTGTCGTAATCGTCTTCTATGATGTATCTGTTTTCTTTTTCCTGGGCCCATTTTAGAATTGAGTTTCTGCGGGGAGCTGTCATAGTTACTCCTGTTGGAAACTGATGAGCTGGGGTTAAATGCAAAAGACAGGTTTCATTGCCCTTTACTTCTGTTTTTTTAGACTGTTCAAGAAGAGTATTTAAGTCGGCACCTTCTTCTGTTACTGGAATTTCTACTGTGCTGCAACCAGAATCTTCTATAATTTTTTTGATTGTTGTAAAGCCTGGTTTTTCCAGAAAGAAAACTGGTTGCAAAAAAGCGTTATGAGAAGATTTTTGAGCTTTAAGTGTAAAAAGGCGGATAATAAGCTGAATTAAATCTGAAGTACCGCCACCTATTAAAAGCTGGTCTGGACTGCAGTTTACTCCCCGGTGTGCATAAAGCCAAGTTGCAATTGCGTTTCTTAGAGATGCTTCTCCCTGGAAATTGCCAGAACGTTCCAGCATTTCGTTGTTTTTTTGAGAAAGAGCTTCACGGTACAGCTGGCGCAAAGTGGCATATGGGAAAAACGATGTGTCTGTAAGGTTTGCTTCCAGAGTGATTGTATTTGAAGAAGGTGGGGCATTTTCTGCTTTTGCCGGTTTGTTTGGGGGAAATTTTGGGGCGTGGTTTGTAAGGATGTGGGAATCGAAAGTGCTTACAAAATAGCCTTTTTTTTCTTTTGAATAAATGTAGCCTTCATCCAAAAGCTGATTATATGCATTCTGGATGGTGTTACAGCTAACATTATAAAAGGCGGCTGCTTTTCGTACAGAAGGTAATTTTGTATTGGAAAGCAACCGCTTACTGCGAATATCTGTGGTTATTTTTTTATATATATTAAAATACAGACTTTCTTCAGTTTTTTTCATTGGAACTATTTAAGAATAATAGCTTCTTTAACTTTATTAGAAAATTCTATTACTTCTTCAAAACGATTCTGATTTTTTAATTCTGAAAAGAGAAGATAAACACTATCAGGATCTTTGCTGTCGTTTAAAGTAAAGGAAACATCTCTATAAGTGTACTGTTCATTGTTATAAGGCTGACCGTCATAAGGTGAAACTTTATTAATGAACTGTTCCCAAGACTGAGTAATCTGTTCTTCTGCATCGGCATGAGGTTTGTTGTACTTTCTGATTCCAACATATTTGTAACCGTCTGCTTTTTTGCTGTTATACATTGTAAAGCCTCTAAAGTCGAGAGAAACTTTGTTCTTTGCATCTTTTGTAAAACCAACAATAAGTTCCAGTTTAGTGTCATCATCGGTTTTGAAAATATCTGGAGTAAAGTTTATTTCAAATGCAGAAGTTTTAAATTTGAACTGTGTTTCTGTAAGAAGCATAGACATGTCTTTTTCAAATGCAGGTTTCTTTCCTGTTAAACTTTCTGGAAGAGCAAGGTATTCTTTCCAGTTTTTAAGTTTTCCATAAATACTTGCGTAATAGTTGTCTGCTACAAACTGCATATCAAGATAGTGTGCATCTTTAATGTCAGAAATAGAGTCTATTTTGTACATAAGGTAAACACCAGTTGGAATAGGAAGTGCGTAACAAAGAACCATTGCATCTGCAAATTTAACGTCGAAATAACTTACCTGCCAGGTTCTTCCAAAAGTATCTGTGTATGAAGTTGTTTCAACTGGGTTTCCAAAAGATGTAATAGCAATCTGTTCTGTTCCTACAGTTCGGTGAAGTTTGTAAGCTTCCAATGCATAATCCATATACATTTTTGGAGAAGCAACAAAATCTTTAAGTGCAATTGAATCTGGTTTGCTTACTTCTGCAGTAAAATAGCCCATCATAGAAGAATAAACTACGCTGCCGTTTTCTTTAAGAGAGTAAGTTTTTGAATTGTTATTTCCTAAATCCCAGTCGCCGCTTTCTGCTCTGTAGATTGTGTATGGGAAAGAAGTTGCATAAGAATAGAATGCAAAATCAGGCCAGCTTCTTGAAGCAGCAAGTCCTTTTTCTCCATCTGGAGCAAATTTTGCACTCATTTTATTGTAAAGGTTCTGAACAAATTCTTTGTGAGCTTGTGTAAGAGTTGCGTGTAATTCTTCATATTTCATTGGAAGTTTAACTTCCATTTTGAATTCATCGTATTCTTTTTCGCTGACAATATTTGGAAGTGAATAATAAATTGGTGAATCAATAATACCTGTATTTGCAGGATCTGCTTTTGTTTCTGCAATTGGCAAAGCATAATTCAAGTTTTCATTTTCACTTTTCATTGTGATAATACCAATTACTTCACCTTTATCATTAATTAAAGGGCCACCAGAGTTTCCTGGGCTTGCTGCGGCAGAAAATCTGAGCCACTGCCAGTTTCCGTTTCTGCTTTCATAAGTTCGGCTTGTAAGAATACCGTTACGAATGATAATACCTTCTCCCAGTGCATTTCCAACAGAGAAGACATTTGTATTCATTTTTGTTTTTTCATTTTTAACTAATCCCTGGCCTTCTTCCATTTCATAGTCTGGAACTGTAAAACTGATATAGTCTCTGTCATTTGAAAAAGAAGTGATTTCATCAATTTTATAGATTTCACCATCTGCATCTCTTAAATAATAGTTTTTATTGTATGATTCTCCATAAAGAGTAAAAACATGTGCTGCAGACCAGAAAGTTCCGTCTTCCAATAAAAAGGCTGTACCAATAGGATTATATTTGTCATTGCGGATTGCAAAGGCAATTTTGTCCAATGGAAGTTCTTTTTCGTAAGAAACAGTTGTATCTTCATGTTTATCTACAATAACTTCGAAAACAGAACTGCTTACTTTTATTAAGGTTTCATTTGGTAAAACTGATTGAGCAAAGGTTGTTGCTGCAAAAAGAAGGGTTGCTGCAAGAATAGATAACTTTTTTTTCATATAAACTCCATGTTAAATGTTAATATATATTTTAGTCTATAATTTAAAACTTTTCTATAAATAATTGGTTACTGGTGGAATTGAAATTCTCGGGTTTAAATTATATCCTAAAAAACATGAAAGCTATAAAGATTCTCGATTCAACATTACGCGACGGTGCTCAGGGTGAAGGTATAAACTTTTCTGTTCAGGACAAAATTCATATTTGTCAGGCATTAGATGAATTGGGAATTCAATATATAGAAGCTGGAAATCCGGGGAGTAATCCAAAAGACATGGAATTTTTTGAAGAAATGAAAAAGATTCCTTTAAATCATGCCACTTTATGTGCTTTTGGTGCCACAAGAAGAAAGAATACTACCTGTGAAAAAGATGCCAATGTACAAAGTCTTTTAAATGCTGGAACCAAGTGTGTTGTTGTTTTTGGAAAGTCCAGCAGTTTTCATGTTACAGATATTATTGGTACAACTCTGGAAGAAAATCTTGCAATGATAAAAGAAACTGTTTCCTACCTTGTGAATAAGGGGCGAACAGTAATATATGATGCAGAACATTTTTTTACCGCTTATGCAGAAGATAAAGATTACGCCCTCCAAACCCTAAACGCGGCGCTGGAAGGTGGAGCTGAATCACTTACTTTGTGCGAAACAAAAGGCGGCTTTATGATGGATGATTTCCGGGAAGCTGTAAAAACTGTTTACCAGAAATTTGGAAAAAAAGCCTGCATTGGTGTTCATACTCATAATGACTGCGGACTTGCTGTTGCCAATTCTTTGCTTGGTGTAATGGAAGGTGCCACAATGGTTCAGGGAGTTCTTCTTGGTTTTGGTGAACGCACTGGCAATGCAAATCTTTCTACAATTATTCCGGATTTGCAGTTAAAAATGGGTTACAGTTGTATTCCTGCAGAAAACATGAAGAACATTACTTCAATTTGTAAACGCATTTCTGAAATTGCAAATCTTAGTGTAAATTCTCAGCTTCCATATGTTGGTGCCAGTGCTTTTGCTCACAAGGCAGGCATGCATATAGATGCTGTTCTTAAAAATCCAACTGCATATGAACACATAGAACCAGAAACTGTTGGTAACAGCCGTGTATTTTTAATGAGTGAAGTTGCCGGCAAAAGTACAATTGTTGAAAAATTGCAGAAACTTGTTCCCGGTATAAAAAAAGATGATGAAGCGGTGGAAAAAATTATTGCTTCAATGAAAGAAAAAGAATTTCAGGGGTACCAGTTTGAAGGTGCAGACGGCAGTTTTGAACTTATGGTTATGAAGATTCTTGGTTCATACAAACCATTTTTTAAGCTTCACTATTACCAGACAAATGGTTCAAACCCAAGACCAGAAGAAGGGGTTTGTTGTTGTGCCCAGCTTAAACTTAGTGTTGGTGACCAGTTTGAAATTACAGCAGGAGAAGGTGACGGACCTGTCAATGCTCTTGATATTGCTTTGCGCCGTGCTTTAGAAGGTTTTTATCCTGTTGTTAAAACTTTCAGACTTGTGGACTATAAAGTACGTGTTATTGATGGAATTTCTGCAACTGCCGCTAAAGTAAGGGTAATTATTGAGTCAACAGATGGAAAAACTAACTGGACAACAGTGGGGGTTTCTTCCGACGTTATTGAAGCTTCCTGGATTGCACTTGTAGATTCTTTTGAATATAAACTGAATAAAGCTTAAGTTTTTGTCAGGCTCTGCTGTGTTTGATTTTCTTTTCTTCGTACAGCATTTTATCTGCTTCTTCCAGTAAGTCTTTCAGGTTTTTATTTTCTGCGTCGAATTTGGCAAAACCAATACTTACAGAAAGTGTGAATGGGAATTCATGCTGTTTAGAAATGTCTTCGCAAAGTTTACGGGCTTCGTTTCTTACTTTTTCAATAAGATTTGTATTCATGCCTGTTGCAACACCACCAAATTCATCTCCACTAAGACGACCAACTATATCATTTGCTCTAAGTACCTGGGATAAAACAGAACCTGCAGCTTTAATTGCAGCGTCTCCCATTTTGTGTCCAAAGGAATCATTAATTTTTTTAAGTCCATCAAGATCGGAAAAGAATACAAGTCCTTCATCACCAGACTCTATAGACATGTCTATATGATTCTGTCCCAGTTCCATAAAGCCGCGGCGGTTTAAAAGTCTTGTTAATTCATCTGTTTTAGTTTCTTTATTTAATGTGGAATTATTTTTCTGTAATATTTTGTTTTCGTTTGTAAGCTGTGTATTTTCACTTACACGGTTAGAATATTCATATGCCTGACTAAGTGCGTTTACAATAATTCTTATGGCAACTGAATAAACAGCATAATCTTCATTTTCCAGGCGGCACATAACATAACCATAATTTAATTCACCTGAATAAATAGGATGAAGAATATAGTTACCTTTTGCCCGTTCCAAAGCTTCTGCAGGAAGAAGTTCTTTTTTAGGATTAAAGAATCTGTCTGGTTCAAATTCGGCAATACCGTAATCTAAATCAATAAACATATTAAGATTCATTTTATCTGGTAAAACAAAGGTTTCTCTTCTGCCAATAGTTAAAGGATGTTCCATAAAGCAAACCGCCAGAGAACGAATGCCTGAATGTTCCATCATATATGGCAGTGAATAGAAAAGTCTGTTTAATGTGTCAGAGGCTTTTGTCATGTCGAATAAAGAAAAGATTCTTGAAAGTTTGCTTAAAAAGTGAGACTGGGCACCGTTAGAAAGCAGCTGATATTTTGAATTTGTATCTGAAAAAGTGTGTTCAAAATTAAAACTGCAGCCACAAGATTCTCTAAGAATAGGGTAAGAGGAAACATAGGAAAGCTTGCTTACTTTTTTACCTTCTGTTTTTTTGTAGATTATTTTTGCAGCTTCCTGTCCCTGATCATAAAGATTCTGGTCGATTGTAGAAAGAAGTGGCAAAGTCTGTTTTGAATGGGAAGTATTATCGTAACCAATAATTTTTACTTCGGCTGGAACTTTTATGCCAAGCTTTTGCATGTGGTTTAAAACTGCAATGGCCATAATATCATTTGCAGCAATAATACAGTCAAAATTTACATCAGTTTTTTTCTTTAGACGAAAGTTTAATTCTGCTTCTGCAGAGCTTTTTGTATAGTTTCCGTAGAAAAATAAATCTTCATTAAAAGTAAGATGATTTTTTTTCATGGCTTTTTTAAAACATTCAAAACGGTGTTTTCCTTCTGCAGAAAGTTCTGGAGCACATCCAAAAAATGCAAAGTTTTTAGCACCATGGTCTTTATGCATATGAGTAATGATTTTTTCATATGCCTTTGTGTCATTAACAGTAACTGTTGCCGAATTTGAAATAGGAACGGGAACTGAAATGGAAACAACAGGTTTCTCATCAGCTTTAGAAATAACATCTGTAAGACTTTTTAAAGTATTTGATGTGTTATAATTGCCGGCAAGTATGATAATACCGTCTACCTGATCTGAAAGAATTGAATGTAGAGAAGAGAATGACTGATATTCATAATTCTGGTCTTTAGACGCAGGTGGTTTTATCTGGGATATAACCAGGCGAATATCCTTTTGCTTAAAGTAATCAGAAATACCATTTAAAATACTTAATGTATACTCAATTGTAAGTGAGTGTACTGCTACTGCAATTGTCTTCATTTGAATCTTCTATAAATTAAAAATGATTTGGATTACTTTTTTAAACGGAGACTTTTCTATTCTTCTATAATATAACAAAAAAACAGTTTATAACATAGGGAATTATTTCCATGTTACATAATTATTTTTCTTATATATAGTTATATTTCTGTTTTTCTTTGGTACATTCTGTACAAAATACTGTAAATCTGTGGCATAAGGAGAATCTATGTATTCTGGAGGGTAGGTTAGGTTTAAAACTTCCTGTTTGCCTGTATCTAAAGTTCGGGACATAGCACCATTAAAGCGGATTATATCTGCCGCGGCCTGGTATAGTCTGTTCAGATTTTTTTCTTTAAGAAGCTTGGAAACAAATTCCAGCTGGAGTTTTTCAATCTCTTTATGAGTTTTACAATTGTCTGCAAAGTTGTTGTGTTCCAGATTATAGTCTTTTGCAAAGCGTTTAAAAAAATCTGCAGGATGCATTTTTAAACCATGGCAAATGGTGTTGAACCATGGAACAGCACGCCCCTGATTGTAAAAAAGACTGCAGGCATTGCTTAAAGCTTTTGCATTCTGAATATCTGTTTGGGAAAAAGTGTCTGTATGAATAACATTGTAAGGTGGCTCTTTGTCAAAAGTAAGGTTCAGCTCTTTTGCACGATCAAAAATGTCTGTTCCAGGTAAAACTGAAAGGCAGAATATTTCCAGATTATTAGGATAAAGAGAAATGGCAAAATCAATTCCCTGACAAAAAGTTTTAAATGTTTCGTGGGGAAGCCCATAGATTAAATCAAGACCAAAAATAACACCTTCTTCGTTTAAATAACCAATGTTTTTTGTAAACTGCTTTTTATTAAAAGGACGATGTACAGCTTTTAAAACTTCTTCCTGGGCACTTTGTAAACCAATCTGTAATGCACAAGGAATTTTTGTAAAAGCATGAGCCAGTTCCCGGTCTATGAATTCTGCACGGGCTTCGAAGTAATAAAAAGTATCTGGTGTTTTTTTTGCAATCAGTTTTAAAAGTTCTATGGCTCGTTGCTTGTTTGCATTGTAAGTTGGATCTAATACAAAAACCTGAGGAACTTTTTTTTGAGCAAAGAGTTCCAGTTCAGCATTAATTCTGTCCATAGGGAACATGGCAACTTTATTTTTACCTTTAGATTCATAACAATATGAGCATTTAAAAGGACATCCTCTGGCCAATTCCCATAAAACGCCTCCGTATTTGTCTGGATTTAAAATGCCGTCTAAATAAGGACTTGGGATATTTTCAAGAATGCATTCTTCTGCAGTAGTTTTTTCGCCGGTACAAATCTGATGAATAAGGGCAGGGACTTTTGTTTCACCTTCTCCTGTGGTTACAAAATCAAAAACTGGAAAATCCTGAGGGTGTGCAGTGATTTCGGGGCCACCTGCTATGCACACAATGCCCTGTTTATTTAATATAGCGGCAGTCTCTTCCAGAACCAGGCGATTCCAGACAAACATACTGAATGCACAGATTTTTTTGTCGGCCTGGTGATTTGAAAATTCAGACAGCAGTTTTTCTGCAATCCAGGCAGCGCTGGTTTTTACATTCTGGCTGTGCTTTTTGTATTCTTCATCTTCCAGGTTAAAATCTACAAGGGTAGCCTTGCAGTAGTCTTTTGTCAGCTGATGATGATTTATGGAAGAGGCTATGCAGGCAGCTCCAAGAGGGAGGGCTTGAGGTGATTTTTCTACAAGAAGTGTTGTACAGATACAAAAAGCATTCATGGTCGGTTTTTATTCAAAGAAAACAAAGTCGGTGAAATAAAGTTGACTGATCTTTCCTAAAGAGAGATTGCCGTTTATTTCGGTTAGGAGGGCACCTTTAATTTCATCTTCAGAAAGAGCAAGAATTTCCTGTTTGGTTTTAGAAGAAAAATAGTAAGTGATTATGCTTGTAATAAGAGTTCTTTTTCTGGAAAGTTCTTCGTAAAATTCTGTATCATCGGCAGGGTAAGAAAACCATGGAGTCACAACCAATAATTCTGGATTATTTTCTTCTGCAGCATCTGGTGCCGACAAAAGTGTTGCCCTGATGGTAGAAATGCCAGTAAAAGCGGCCATGTCTTCCCCATTTTTTTTGTTCAGACTTTCTATTTCTGTGGGAAGTGGATCTGAAATAAGCTGATTTTTTTTGTTGTTTACAGCTTTTGCAATGCCTGCTATGGCAGACACCAGCAGAATAAAAACAACAATACCTGCAATAATATAATACAAAACTCTTTCCAGCTTTGTGTTGTTATTTTGAAAATCCTTCCACAGATTTCTTTTTTCAAAGTCAAATTTCATTTTCATAAATATACTCTCTAATTCACAGCGTATGGGGAAATAAGGGCTTTTAATCTTCCAGAAGCACGGGCGGTAATGTGAACTCCATCATCCAGCCACTCTTCTTTACTTATGCAACCTGCTTTTCTAAGTTCTGTAATAAGCACAGCCTGGCTTGCAGGTAAAATGTAGTCACAAATTTCTCCGTAAAGAAGCTCATAAATTTTATCTTTTAATTCTACAAAACCAATTTCTTCTCTGGCACTAATACAAAGTGCATCTGGAAATTTATGGCGAAGAATGCTCAGTTGTTCTGTATCTTCTGCTTTATCAACTTTATTCAAAAGAATGAGTCTAGGATTTTCTGTGGCTCCAATATCTTCTAAAACAGAGCAGACTGTATTGTACTGGAATTCTGCATCAGGGTCTGTTGCATCAAGAACCAGCAAAAGTAAATCTGCAGTTACTGCTTCTTCCAAAGTAGATTTAAAGGCATCTATTAAGTGATGTGGCAGGTTGCTGATAAATCCTACAGTGTCTGTGATTAATGCCCCTGCACTTTCATTCAACGGCAGTCGTCGTGTAAGAGGATCAAGAGTTGCGAACAGTTTATTTTCTACAAAAGCATCTGCACCAGTTAAAGCGTTAAGCAAACTGGATTTTCCTGCATTTGTATAACCGACCAAAGCACAGGAAGGATTTTTATCTCTTTGTTTACGCTGAGTCTGGCGGTTCAATTCAATTTCTGCCAGTTCCCGTTTAAGCATTGTGATTTTTTCTCGAATCTGGCGCTGATCCAATTCCAGCTGAGTTTCACCAGAACCTTTGGCACCAAAAGCACCACCACGCTGTCGTGAAAAATTGTTTCGCATGTGGGCAAGGCGGGGCAGGGAATAAGAAAGTCGTGCCAGTTCTACCTGCAAAACCGCTTCTTTTGTTTGTGCTCTGTCTGCAAATATTCTGATAATAACTTCCTGACGGTCAAAGCAGGAAAGATTTGTAAGTTCTTCCCAGTTGCGCTGTTTTCTTGGTTCCAGGTTAAAGTCGAAAATAATGCAGTCGGCTTCTATTTCGTGGGCCAAATCGCAAATTTCCTGGGCTTTTCCTTTTCCCATACCATATGCCGGTTGAACTTCCATTCGGCTTAAAGTAAGGCGCTGAATAATGTCAAAACCTAAAGTTTGAACGAGACCTTTTAATTCCTGTAAGTCATTTCCAGGTTCACCTACAAGCAATGCTCGTGGAACTCTGGTGCTTTCTTTTTCTACATCAATCATTACGACTAATATAACACATTCAAAGAAAAAGTGAAAACTTTTTAGTACAGATTTAAGCCGAATCTGCCGATGTTTAAATGAAGAGTAGAAAACTCTAGAGATAAGGAAATAAAAATGTCTTCTGGCCAGAAGGTAGCTCTAAGTTTTCTAACTGCGCTTATTTGTTTTGCAGGCTTTGTATTTTTTGCTCAGTCAGGTTTTATGTCTGACATAGAAACAAAGTATTATGCACAGTCAAAAATTGCCCAACGGCAGGAACAGTTAGATAAACTTTCGAACAGCTGCAATAGTTACATTTCGAACATCCTCAAAAAAATAGAAACGGATTCATCTTCTTATTTGAATTCCCCAGCGGTTAAGTCTTATGCCGCTCAAAATCCAGGGGAAAAAGATGAAATTGACCGTAGAAACCTTACCACACAACTTTTAGACACAATAGAAGGACTTGAAGGTCTTCGCCTTATTGAAAATAACGGGCGAAATGTGCATTTTAGTACTTTTGAAAGCGATCTTTTAAAAGTAGACGGTCTTTCCAGAACATATAAAAATTATTCAGACATACAGGCAGAATTTGGCGAACTTGAACCTGAAAGTTTCATGACAGATGCCAATAATCCACGCAGAAGAATCATTTTTGATGAAAACGAAAATAAACTTATAATTTCGTTCCCATTCTTTATTACAGAAAAGACTTCTTTTGGTAGCTTGGTCTGCTATTTTAATATTTATGAATTTGAACAGACTCTTGTAAATGAAGGCATTATTTCTTTAGGTGAAAGCTTTAATATGATTATTGGGGATGATGGAACTGGTTATGGTTTTGTCTGCGGAATTCCTGGTGATGGTAAAAAAGATTTCTCTAAGGCGATTATTAACAGCTGGAAACTTTCTGCGGGCAAAGCTAATGCTAAAAATCCTGCTCCAGAAAATCTTATTACTCAGACAAATGGTACAAACTGGGTATTGCTTACAAGTGCAGATAAATCAAATGTGAATGTAGGCTGGGTATATAAAGCTTCTGTTTTTGAATTACCAAAAGAACTTATTTACCTGATTTATGTAAGCATCTTTATTACAGTTTTCCTTGTTTGTTTCCTGTTGTTCAGCTTAAAGAAAGATTATCTTATTAAAGTTAAGCAGAGAATTAAAAAAGTTCAACTTGGAATTATTAATGAGTATCTGGAAAACAAACAACAGATTGAATGGAATCAGATTGCACGCCAGCTGGAATACAGAAAAGAAGAACTTTCACTTGAAATAAAGAAGAGTGTAGGCGGCCAGAATAAAAAATATGAAAAAATTATTGACGCTTACCTGGAACAGAGCTGGTCTGAAATTATAAATGTAATTAATTCTCAAAGTGATACACAAAAAAGCAGTTTAAATGGCGCTTCCATTGAAGAAATTCGTCGTGTTATGGAAGAAGTGCTTCAGACTGCAAAAATTAATGTTGCTCCAGGTCAGTTGAATCAGATTTGGAATAATGGAACAACAGTTCAGGAAGTTAATGTTCCAGAGCCAATAGAAGAAGTTGATGAAATTGATGAAGTTGCAGAAATCGATGAAATTGATGAAATAGAAACAGTTGAAGATATTGATGCTGTTGATGAAGTAGAAGAAGCTGAATCGGTTGAAGAAATTGAATCAGTTGAAGAAGCAGAAGAAGCTGAATCTGTTGAAGAAATTGAATCAGTTGATGAAGTAGAAGAAGCAGAAGTTGTTGAAGACATTGAATCAGTTGATGAAGTAGAAGAAGCTGAAGCTGTTGAAGACATTGAAACTGTTGAAGAAGCAGAAGAAGCAGAAGCTGTTGAAGACATTGAATCAGTTGATGAAATAGAAGAAGCTGAAAGTGTAGAAGAAATAGATTCTGTTGAAGAAGCAGAAGAAATTGAAATTGCTAAAGAACCTGAAGAAATTGCTCCAGAACAAGAATCAGAACTAGAACCTGTAGAAGATATTGCTCCTGCAGAAGAAGAACTGGAAGATGTAACAGAAGAATATGAAGATCTTATAGAAGTTGGTGAACTGGAAGAACTTGATGAAGATGACAACTCTCTGGATAATTCTGCTATTACTAAATCTGAACCAGAATTCCATTATGTAGAAAGCAACAGAACTTTTGTAAGTGCTTCTACAGATGATTTTGCTACCTGTGATACAATTTTTGCAGAAGATTTGTGCATTGGCGCTCAGTATATTCAGAATAAAACAGAACTTGATCCAGATTACAAGTTTGTAGTTTATATTCCAGATTTTACTCCTGTTACAGACTTTGACATGGAACTTGCAGAAGCCGATGAATTACTTCCTTCAGAAGGTAACTATTATACAATGACAGGCTTTGCCGAAAATGATGTTCCATTTACCGAGCTTGAAGAAGCAGAAGAGTCAGATGAACAGCAGGCAATTGTAGAAAAAAAAGGGGTCTATTCCATTGCAGAAGATCTTAAAACTTCCCAAATAGAATTAAACCCCGAATTTAAGGAACTGGTAGATTCTGTATTATTCAGATAAATACTGCTGCATTAACTGAACAAATAAATAAATCTTTTTATAAATGTTTACACAGAACTCTTTCATAGGATGTTCCATGTATCTTTCCAATTCACGCCAGTTTTGAACAAGAACTGGCTTTTGTTTTACATAATCTTCAATCAGCTGTTTTAAAGTTTTTCCTATTACAACAAGTTCCTGTGTACTTGTAATAATGTAGCCGCGAGCCTGTTCGTTTGAATCTGAAATAACACGGTTAATAATGTTTTCAGCTCCTGGATCGTGGGCAGTTTTTGGTAAAAGAGTTTTAATCTTTGTTCCAGAAGCGCCTTCTTCTGCAAGATCGTTGTCGAATACAGTAATTGCATCCGAAATTTTTAATAATTCCTGATATGCATTAGACATTGGTGCCGACAAAGAAGCATCCCACTGACCACGAATAACAACTACATCATAAAATTCTCTGATGTCTTTTTTTACATATTCCAGAATAAAAGCTTTAAGATAGTTTAATGGCTCTGTATATTCGTAATATGAAAGTTCTTTCTTTTCAAAAACACTGTTTGCGGCAGAAGTATAATTTTTAAGAGTCTGTACAGTAGAAGTTCCAAAAATCTGTTCACAGAAGGAATTTGCTTTAGATTCTTTCTGTGCATAATTGATTTTAGAAATAATGCCGTTTACTTCTTCCTGTAATTTATCAATATAAGGTTCTACAATCATTGAAGAAGCGATTGGAATATCTGGATCATACATTGGGTTACCGGTAATGTGGCGAACCATAAGATCAAATGCACCAGAAGACTTAATTGCTCTGATTTTTGCAACAATCTTTTTCCATGTTGAAACAGATAAAGGTTCTGAACCTCTTATTGATTTTATAAATGCAAACAAATCGTCCCAGATAATAGACTCATCTGTAAGTGGATATGAAACGGTAATAAAATCTTTAAGATTATCAATAATATATTCTGCGTTCATTTTTTCAAAAGAAGGCACAGCACTAAAATTGTTTTCTATAAGTTTGTTATTAAATTTTTTCAGGAGCATGTAATAATCAAAAGAGCAGAAGTCTTTAAAAAGATTAAATGCTTTGTAAATATTTTCTGTTCTGTTAATTTTTTCAGCTGTAAATTCCTGTGAAAAAATGTCCAGTTCTTCTTCTATTTGAGCAGTAAGCTTTTGTAATGGAATCTGATGTGACATTTCCATGATTTTCTGTTCATCAAAATGTGCACTTAATTCCACCTGTTTTTCAGACAAGTTATAGTTAATAATCTGACTTTTGTATAAAGACATGTTTTCATTTACATGAAGCATGGTCTGTGCAGGTGCAATTAATTTATAAATGTCATAAAAAAGTTTTGCAAATGGTGGCAGAATTTCAAATGTGGAGGTTTTATAAAATGTGTGATATTTGGTTTTCTGGAAGTTTTTTGCAATTGCCTTAAGTTTTCGCTTTTTTTCAGCTTCTGGACTTGTTGATTTAAAAAGGCTGTCCAATAAATTCTGGAAAAAGCCGCCTTTCGAAGCCGATGGATTATTTTTTTTGTTTTCTACGCCCATATAATATTCCCCATTAATAACTATAAGGCAATTATGTCAACTTTTCAACAGAAATAAATATTTGTATCTATATGGCACAAAAAGTGTTATTTAATTATAATTAAGTAAATTCTTATTTTAAAATCGTAAAGAGGTTTTTATGAAGAGATTATCTATTATTGCAGCTGCTTTTCTTTTATTTACAACTGCTGTAAATGCATATAATCCTCCTGCAAATGGAGAAAGCATTTACGAAATTTCTAGTGCACGCATGTTATCAACAGCTTCTTCTATTACCGGAGGCGCTATTTTTAATGGAAATGTAAGTTCTTCTACTGTAAATCCTGCATTGCCTTTTGATGAACAGAGAGTTTCTTTGAATGCCGGTTTTACAATGTTGTTTTCTACAAACCCTGCAAACTCTAAGTCTGTAGGAACAGCAATGCAGATTGGTGCTCTTATTCCTACAAAATGGACTGTTTTTTCTTTATATATGAATGGAACTTTTGTTCCTTTTGAAGAAATGAACTTTAATGATTCTGTTAATTTTAAGTTTGGAGTTTCTAAACAGATTACAGAAAAAATCAGCCTTGGTCTTGGTTTGAATACAGGTTTCCTTTGGGGTGCTGGAAAAGACTGGAGCCTTTCTGGAAACATTGGTCTTTTATGTACTCAGGGTGATTTAGGTTTTATTAAAGACTTCCGCTATGGTCTTACTGTTACAAATCTTGGTAAAAACTATGGCAAAACAACAGCTACAGGTATGAATCCTATGAATGCTGTGTCTGAATATCCAACAATCTGTACTGTAAAAGCAGGTGTTGCAGGTTTATTTGTTCAGACATCTGCAGTTTCTTTAGGCTTTAGTCTTGATGTAGGAACTCCTCTTTTCCAGGATTTTATGATTGATGCCGGTCTTGAATGTTCTATTAAAGATATAGTTTTTATTAGCGTTGCAGAACGTTTTAAGCTTATGGAATATGCTAACGGTTACAATGACTTTATTCCTGCAATTGGTATTGGTGTAAAATTCAACTTTGGTTTTAAAGGCAATGATATGATGAACAAAAACGGTTGGTCAGAAAGTGAAATTTCTACAACTGCTGCTTATAAACAGATGTTTAATTCTGTAAATGCAATATCTACAGAAATGGATCTTAAGTTAGGTATGGAAGATAATACTCCACCTGTTATTACACTCTGGTTCGGTGATGAAGGAGATGACTAATATGAAAAAGAGAGCATTAGGACTTTTATTCACAGTATTCTGTCTTGCAGGACAGATGTTTGGAGCTCCAAAGTATATTTCTCCAAATAATGATGGTGTTCAGGATGAACTTGTAATTCCTCTTCACATTTCAGACAAACGATACATTAAAACCTGGAGTCTTGTAATTATGGACTCAAAAGGGAATGTAATAAGAACTATAGAAAATAAAGTTGCATTGCCAGAATCTTTAAATGTAAAAAGCATTATGAAGCAGATTGTAACTCCAAAAGAAGGTGTTTCAATTCCAGAATCTATTACCTGGAATGGTGCTATGAATAATGGAGAAACTGCTCCAGATGGAACTTATAACTACTATGTTACAGCTACAGATGATAACGGGAATGTGGGAAAAACAAAGGAATATCAGGTTGTTGTAGACACAAAGGCTCCAGTTATTAATCTTACTCAGCCAACTGATAAAACTTTTGGTGAAGGTTCAAAATCTTCTATTAAAATACAGCAGTCTGGTTCTAAAGAAGATGAATGGGTTGCTACATTTAAAACTGTAGACGGTAAAGTTGTAAAAACTTATAAATGGGCAAACGGTGAACCTGCTGTAATTAACTGGAATGGTACAAATGATGATGGTGAACAGGTTCCAGACGGAATTTATACATACGAAATTACTTCTAAAGACCGTGCTGGTAACGTAAGCGAAAGAGCTGCAATCACAAATATTATTTATTCTGCAGATAAGCCTGCTACAAACATTTATATTTCCGGTTCAAAATACTTTGCTCCAGGAACAGAAGATGGTATTCAGAAACTTAATTTGAATATGCGCATTCCTGTTCCAAATGTTAAAACAGGTAATAAACTTGTAGAATGGGCTGTTATTATTACAGACAGTAAAAAGAAGGTTGTAAGAACTTATAACAACACTGCTATGGGTATTACACCTCCAGAAGAAATTGAATTTGACGGTAAAGATGATGAAGGTAACCTTTTGCCAGATGGTAACTATCAGGCTGCTGTTACTGCAAAATATTTGAACGGTTATGTTCCAACAAAAATCAGTTCACCAGTATTTGTTATTGATACTGTAAAACCTGAAGTTTCTGTTAGAACTGTAAATAAAGTTTTTGGTGGAAAAAATCTTCCAGAAGTTAAGTTTAATGTTACAGCAACTCCAAATGCAGGTTCTCCAGAAAGCAAGTGGAAGGCAGAAATTAAATCTGTAGAAACTGGAAAAACTGTTCGCACTTATGATTACGACACTTATATTCCACAGACAATCAGCTGGAACGGTTTAAATGATTCTGGAAAAATTGCAGATAAAGGTGAATATAAACTTGAAATCAGTGCAAAAGATGCTGCCGGAAATATTGGTGGTGGAAATGCAGAAGATATTATTACTTTTGATACAACAGAAGCAGCAATTCTTCTTGCAGCAAATTACGATGCTTTTTCTCCAAATGCAGACAGAATTAGAGATACTGTAACTTATACACCTGTTACAGAAACTAAAGATGTTATTAATTATAATTTTATTATTAAAAATGCTGCCAACGAAACTGTTTACACAAAATCTGAAAAGAAACGTCTTCCTGCAACTTTTGTATGGGACGGAAAAGACAGTGAAGGAATTCGCTGCAGCGACGGAAAATATGTGGCTTCTCTTGAAATAGAAACTGCCAACGGTTCAAATGCAAGTGCTTCATCTGTTGCTGTTGAACTTGATACACAGTTCCCTTCATTAAAAGCAGAAATTCCTTATACATACATTTCTCCAGATGGAGACGGTAATCAGGATACATTGCCAATTACAATTTCTGAATGTACAAATGAAAACAAATGGGTTGCAGAAGTTCGAAATGCTAAAGATAAGATTGTAAAAACTTACACATGGAGTGGAACTAAAGACAGTCTTGTTTGGGAAGGTGATGATGAATCTGGAAACCCTGTTGAATATGGTAAATACAGTATTTTAATTCATGCTTCAGATGACGCTGGAAACAGTTTCTCTAAAGAAATCAAAAATATTGTAATGGATAACCGTGAAACTAAGATTTACCTTACTGCAGAATACGAAGGTATTTCTCCAAATAACGATAAATATCTTGATGTACAGGAATTTGAAATTAAAGCAACTGTAACAGAAGATATTTCTACATGGAAATTTGAAATTAAGAGAGAAGACGGAACTGTAGTTTACGCTCTTTCTAATGCAGATACACCAAACTTACCTGCAAAAATTACCTGGAACGGTGCAGATAAAGACCTTAATGTTTGTGAAGGAACTTTCTTTGCAACAGTAGATGTTTCTTATCTTAAAGGTAACAAGGTAAATGCTGTTTCAACTCCATTTATTTGTACTGCAAATGCTCCTGCTTTAAGTGTACAGACAGCACCACAGTACTTTAGCCCAGATAATGACGGTATTGATGATGATTTGTTTATTAAACTTTCTGCTACAACAAAAGCTCAGATTAAGAGCTGGTCTTTTGTAATTGAAGATCCTAAAGGAAAGAAATTCTGGACAACAGAAGGTAAAGAACAGCTTACAGAAAGACTTATTTGGGACGGTTTAAGTAATATTCAGAAAGATTCTGGTGGAAATGCAGAACGAGTACAGTCTGCTATGGACTATCCTTATACATTTACAGTTACAGATAATCTTGGAATGAAGTCTGTTGTAAAAGGCGTTATTCCAATTGATGTGCTTGTAATTCGTGAAGGAAATGTTTTGAAAATGGCTGTTCCTTCAATCATCTTTGAATCAGATGCGGCAAACTTCCAGAAAGCAAACAGCAAACTTTCTAAGGCTCAGGTTTCAAAAAACCTGGAAATTTTGAATCGTATTGCAGACATTTTGAAAAAGTTCCCAGACTATAAGATTAGTATTCAGGGACACGCAAACCGTATTTCTGACAACGAAGATGAAGAAACAATAGACAACCTTAATGTTTGGGGTAGAGCACTTATGCCACTTTCTAAAGAACGAGCAGACGGCATTAAAGCTTATCTTGAAAAGAGAGGTGTTTCTGGTTCTAACATCAGTACAGAAGGTATGGGTGGTACAAGACCTGTTGTTGATCCAAAAGATAAGGACAATAACTGGAAGAACAGACGTGTAGAATTCATTCTTGTTAAGTAAAAAAAATATAGAAAATAATAGTTTTGCTATTGACACAAAATGAGCAATTCTTTATTATATTAATACGTTCAGTAATGAATGTATGGTTCCTTAGCTCAGTCGGTAGAGCAACGGACTGTTAATCCGTGTGTCGCTGGTTCAAGCCCAGCAGGAGCCGCATATAGCCTTCTCTTAAGAGAAGGCTTTTTTATTTTATGAACAAAAAAGAACTAAGAAAAAATATAAAGCAACAGTTTGCAGAAAAACTTGCCAATGAATCAGAGTCTCTTTACAACGAAAATTCTTCCATAGAAAAATTAATTATAAATTCAGAATTGTTTATTCAAAGCGATGTAATTCTTTCTTATTTTGCGCTTCCCGATGAAGTAAATCTTTTTACAGTAAATAAAACAGGACTTTTTAAAAATAAATTAGTTGCACTTCCTAGAATTGCCAGAAATAGTAAAAAAATGGATTTTTATTTTTCCAAAAATCAGAGTCAAAAAGTTCAAAGAGGATACTGTGGAATTTTTGAACCAGACTGGCATTGGAAAAAACTTACCAAAAGGCAGTTAAAAAATAAAAACGTACTTGTTCTTGTTCCTGGCCGCGCTTTTACAAAAGATGGATATAGACTTGGAAGAGGAAAAGGTTTTTATGACAAGTATCTTGCCCAATTAAAAAAGGCTTCCTGCAAAAGTTTAGTCTTATGCGGTGTAGCCTTTAATTTCCAGATTGTTAATGAAGTTCCAGCAGATGAACATGATATAAAACTGGATTCTGTTTATTTCTTGCCTTCTTTTGAGTAGATAATAAGCTGTGGTTTTGAAGGGAAAAACTTCATTGCTTCTATAAAGTCAGAAAGCTCTGCTTTTTGAATATAATTGTATTCTTCCAGATAGAGTGCTGGTTTTGGTTCATATGGGAAGAATTCTAAACCTTCCTGCATAAGAATTGCAGTTCCGCTGTTTGTTTCTGTCTGACTTAAAGTTTTTGTAAGCCATGAATCTTTTATTTGGGTTGTAAGGTTTGTGCCGGCTCCATTTTTTAAATCTGAATTAATCTGTTCTATAACAAGAGTCATAAGGCTGTCCATGGCTTTTGTATGTTCTACATTCTGTACAACTACAACTGCTGCATCCATACCAGAACGGGCAGGAGTTATAGAAACTTTTGAATCTTTAAGCTGGCTGTTGCTTTGAACAGCTGAATTGAGTCTGTCTTCCAGGTAATAAATAAGAGCATTAAATAATGCTGACTGTTTTGTGCCTTTATTTGGACTTTCAAAAACATAGAGTACTGGATCTACAAAAGATGTAGTTGGAATAAGAACCGCTGGCATTGGGCCTGCTTTTTCTGCAGGAATATCTGTAAGGAATGTATGGTTTACTTTTACAGTTACAGATTTGTTTTTAGGCATTTTGGTTGTGGCTTCTGAATAATTTACAGAACCATTCTGATTTCCTAAAAGTGCAATAGTTCTGTTTAAAGTCTTTTCAAAATCAGAATCATAATTACCTGTTATAATAATGCTGTAGCGGGATGCATCCAGCAGTTTAGGATATGTTTCAAGTATGTGCTGATAAGATGTTGATTCAAGAATTTCTTTTTCGCTGTTAAAGATTTTACTTAAATCTGTTTTTGCATAAAGAGTATTAATCATGGCACAATACATCTGGTAAGTTACAGTTCCATTTTCAAGGCGCTTCTGGTATTGGCGGTTAGAAACGGCTCGGTCTGCAGAAGAAGGAATAATATCACCATAAATGAGTGCATTGGAAATACAGCGGCAGCATACTTCAAAATCTTCTTTTTCGCATTCCAAAAGGATGTAACTGGTTGCAAGCTGGACTTCAAAACTTACAGAAGGAAGCCCTTGTATATAGCCGGCCTGAGCCTGATTATAAATTTCTTTCTGGATATTTGTGGTAAGCAGGTTTACCATTACTTCTTCAAAACCATTGTCATTGCTGGAATTAAGTTTTCCGCCTCTAATAGAAAGCAAAAGGGAAATCTGTGAAGAATTAGGATTGTGTTTGGCAGTAACAGGAATGCCATTTAAAAGCTTTCTGGAAATTATCTGTTCTTTGTTTTTTGTATAAAAGTCATTTTCATAAGAGGTTTCCAAAAGTTGTGATGGAGTGTCTTCTGTAACAGATTTTACTTCATCAAACATTTTCTGGTTATACCAGGAAGCATCTGCTTTTGTAATTTCTTCGAATCCTGCTTTTTTGTAGGCATCTTTATTTTTTTTGTAATCTGAAGAAGAAATAATTACAAAAAGATATGGTTCTTCGGCGCCAAACTGTTCCTGAATAATTGGTAGGGAACTGTCAGCAAGACGCTGGGAACGGTTTAAAAAGTTCTGTACTGTTGTAGAACCATTCTGATTGTCGAAAATATCTTCATTTGAAATAAAATATGGGTCTATGGCCCACCAGGAAGCAAGGCGGTCCATGAAAACTGCAGTGCTGGTTCCAAGAAAGTTCATATCAAAGGTAAGCTGCTTTTGAAAAAAAGTGAACTCGCCATAAGTAATCTGTTCTATTCCGATTTTTACCTGTTTATAAAAATTAAGGGCTTGAGTTACAGAAGTTGTGTTTTTTGCCAGTTTTTTGTCTTCTGGAGTTTGGAGCAATGACTGAATAATAAGACGATTGCTGTTGCTTTTATAGGCAGACTGGCTGTTTATATATTCATCTCCCGGAATATTTAAATCTTCCTGACTTAAAAGATTAAACTTAAAGAAAGATGAATTGCTGTTGATTATGGCGGCTGCAAGGTCACAGTCTTCCATTGATGTAAAACCTGTGTATTGAACGACTACCTGAGTCATTTCATCTGACATTTCTGGATCGTGAATTACAAAACGCTTTTGAGTGTTGATTTTGTCTGACTTTTTATAATATGGCTGGCTGTAAGTTGAATAATAGGCGCCAAATGTATTTTGAATAAGGTTTAGAATCTGTTGAGAGTTTATATTGCCACTTACAAAAAGAGCACTGTTCTGGGGTGTGTACCATCTCTGTCCTATTTCTGTAATAATAGTGCGGGCTTTTTCAATGGAAGTTTTTGAAAATAAAGGAGCATAAAGTCCTGAATCGTGTTTCCATGGAGCGTCTGAAAATACTTTCGAATCTATGGCAGCATTAATTAAAGTGGAAAGAGAAGAGGCATTATCACTTACTTCTTTTTTAAGAGCGTTAAATTCTTTTGTAAATAAATCGTTTGTAAAGTCAGGATTTAATGCCTGTTTTGCTAAAAGGGAAAAAGTTTCTTCTGCTTTGGAAGGTGTAATTGTTGTAACATAGCGGGAAGAATCGGCATAACAGTCTGCCCGTTCAAAATTTAACTGAGGCAGGGAAGCTTTAAAAAGTCTGGAATAAAGTTTAAAAAAACCGGATGTATTTTGAGTCTGGCTGGAAAAACCTGCTCTGCTTGTATATTCAATGCGGATAAATGGAGTAGAAGTGTCTTCTAAAAGAAAAACTGTAAGACCGTTTTCAAGAGTAAACTGCTGAACTGAATCTGAAGGAGCGGCAAATAAAGTAAGTGAAAAGAATAAAACCGCAATGAATAATAAACCCTTTTTCATATAATATAGTATAAACTAGCAATTAACTTCATGCAATTGCCCATTTTTTCTTTATTTTTCAAATCCTTATGTTACAATTATTTTTATGGAAAAAAATAGCGTTGTAATTATAGGCGGCGGAATTGCTGGACTTTCTGCAGGAATTCATGCCCAGATGGATGGGTTTTCAACTGTAATTTATGAATCCCATTTTAAGCCAGGGGGAATGTGTACAACCTGGAGCAGAGACGGCTACAAGATAGACAATTGTGTTCATTGGCTTTCTTGTTCTAAACCAGGATATCAGCTTAATACCCAGTGGAAAAATGTAGGGATTGTGGGAGAAAATGTTCCCCTTGTAAACTTGAAAAGTTTTTATACTTCTGAACACCAGGGACAGACATTAACTTTGTGGTCAGATTTTGAAAGAACACGAAAAGAAATGCTGGCTGTTTCACCAGAAGATGCAGACCAGATTAATGATTTTATTGATACTGCAATTTTGGAAACAGGAATGCAGCTTCCAACTTTTAAACCAATTACCGCAGTTGGTTTGTTTGATTTACCAAAAATGATTTCTACTATGAAGCCTATGATTACTGCTATAAAACATATTGGTAAAATAACATTGGAAGAATATGCAAAACGATTCAAGCATCCTTTAATCAGAAAACTCTTAACAGACTTTGTTCCTAACCAGCAGTTTGCAACTTCATTTATTGCAAGTTATGCCACAATTGCTTCTGGAAACGGTAATTTCCCAGTTGGGGGTTCAGACCAGATGATTGAAAACATGGTGAAAAAATACGAAAGCCTTGGTGGTAAAATTCTTTGCAATAGTCGTGTAGAAAAAGTTGAATATGATAAAAAAAGCAGAACTGTAAAAGAAATAATGCTTTCCAGTGGAGAAAAAGTTTCTGCACAGTATTTTATATTTGCCACAGATCCAAGTATTACTTTTAGTAAATTCCTTGATCCTAAATTTATGCCAAAACAATTGAAAACTCGTTATGAACGAAAAGATGGAAACCCGATTTTCACAGCATTTCAGGTTGCTCTTGCTTTGGATGGAAAAATGGATTTGGGTGGTGCAGAAGAATTATTCTTTGATGTGGAAAAACCTATAGTTTGTGCTACAAAAACAATTAAACGTTTGAATGTAAAAACATATCACGACTATGGAGAAGGTTTTGCCCCAGAAGGAAAAGACATAATTCAGGTTCATATTAAGATGTATGCCGAAGACTGGGATTACTGGACAGACTTAAAGAAAAAGAATGCCGAAGCTTACAAAAATGAAAAAAATCGTATAGCTGAAGAAATTCTTGCTGAAGTGGAAAAACGTTTCCCTGAATATGCAGGAAAATTCAAAATTATAGACTGCTGGACTCCTGCAACCTATACAAAGTTTACCGGGGCATATTATGGTGCATACATGACTTTCGTAAATACTGTGAACTCTGGTGCAAACTATGTTCCAAATATTATGAAAGAAGTTAAAAATGGATTCCTTGCCAGCAACTGGCTTATGTCTCCTGGGGGACTTCCATGTGCACTGGCAGAAGGTTATTTTGCATCCTGGTATTTAAAGAAAAAAGCTGGAGTAAAATAATTTTCAGTAAGGGAATAAATAACAATGGTATACACCAGATTACTTTTATTGTAGAATAAAAAATATGGTAAAAGTTGAACTTAGTAAAAATGAAAAAATAACAATTCCTGCTTGTGTTAGTCTTGAAAACAAAAGACACTTAACACAGGCAGAAATTTCTATATTAAAAACAAACCAGAACACAATGGAAAATGATGCATGGGAAAATTTCTATGTTTCAAACAAGGACGGGGAATTTGATCCTTCTTTAATTCAGTTTTCATTTTTTTCTGGTTTTGTTGTTTTAGGCCGTCTTGTAAACGCTACTCTTAATTACAATGATCTTCATCTTAAATGCGGCATTTCCAATTCCAAAATAAATGACCTTGTTGCCGGAGATGACTTTGTAATTAATAACGTTGCTTATCTTGATAATTATGTTATTGGGGACAGAGTAATTCTTTTTAATGTTACAGAAATCTGTTGTACAAAACATTCCAAATTTGGTAACGGTATTTTAAAACAGGGAGAACCAGAAGAAAACAGAATCTGGATTGGTGTTGCCAACGAAAACGATGGTCGCCGTGTTCTTCCATTTGAAAGCATGATTCCTGCCGACGCTTATATCTGGTCTCATTACAGAGATGATCCAGCCCTTTTAGACAGATTTCAGGAACTTACAGAAGTTGGAAATACAGGTCTTTTAGACACCATTGGTTTTATTGATGACGATGTTGTAATCAAAAATACAAATATTGTAAAAGACACAAAAGTTGGTAAAGCAGCTTATATTAAGGGTGCCTTAAAACTTAAAAATATTACTATTCTTTCGTCAGAAGAGGAAGTTACTCAGATTGGAGAAGGGGTAGAAATGGTAAACGGCATTTTAGGCTATGGCTGCCGTGTATTTTACCAGGCAATTGCAGTTCGCTTTGTAATTGGAAGAAACTGTCAGATTAAGTATGGTGCCCGTCTTTTAAACTCTGTACTTGGAGACAATTCTACAATTTCCTGCTGCGAAGTTTTGAATAACCTGATTTATCCTTTCCACGAACAGCATCATAACTCTTCGTTCCTTATTGCTACTACAGTAATGGGACAGTCTAACATTGCTTCTGGTGCAACAATTGGTAGTAACCATAACTCTAGAAGTCCAGATGGCGAAATTTTTGCAAAACGAGGTTTCTGGCCAGGTCTTTGTTCAGATTTTAAACATAATTCACGGTTTGCAAGTTTTGTTCTGGTTTCTAAAGGAAGTTATCAGCATGAACTGGATATTCCGTATCCTTTTGCTTTGGTAAGCCCTGGTGAAAAAACTGATGAAGCAATTACAATTATTCCGGCTTTCTGGTTTATGTATGATATGTTTGCCATTACCAGAAACAAGAATAAATTTGCAAAAAGAGATAAACGCAAGGTAAAAGTTCAGAATATTGAATTTGATCCGCTGGCACCAGATACAATGCAGGAAGTAATGGAAGCATTAAACAGAATTATTGGTTTAACAGCAGAGTATCTTAAAGAGCCAAAAAATCTTCAGGGTGCAAAAGACTATTTACATCAAAATCCTGATGCACAATTTAGTCTGATGGATATGACATGTCAGAAAAAGTATGGGGCAATTATTGCAAAACCTGTAAAAGCTTACAAAATGTACCGCAAAATTGTTAAATATTTTGCCTGCTTTACTTTAATAGACTATTGTAAAACTCAGGGTAAAAAGAAACTTACGCTGGAAGATATTGCAGAAATCAGAAAACTTTCTCTTTTTACAGAATGGGAAAATGTTGGTGGACAAATTATTCCTTCTGCAAAAATTCAGAAACTGTTCAGTCTGATTAAAGGCCGTTCAATTAATAACTGGGAAGAAGTTCATCAGTATTATAATCAGTGTCAGGCAGACTATTCTTTGTGGAAAGTTCGCTATGCACTGTATCTTTTGGAACAGCTTTATTCCCGCCCAATTGAAGAATTCAACAGTCTTGTTTATCAGGATGTAATTGACGATGTAAAAGTTGTTGCTCAGGATATTTACAATGATTCTGTTTCTTCCAGAGAAAAGGATTATACTGATTATTACAGAAACATGACTTATAGAAATCAGAAGGAAATGGAAGCAGTTATTGGTTCATTGGGAGACAATTCTTTCCTTATCCAGCTGAAAAAAGATACTGCAGAGTTTATTGAAGATTTAGAAGTTATTTTTAAAGGACTTGCAAAATAATTTATGAAAATTAATGGTAAGTATAAACAGTTTGAATCGGTTGTACTCGAAAATAGAACCTGGCCTTCTAAGCGCATAACAAAGGCTCCTGTCTGGTGTGCTGTAGATTTGCGTGATGGTAACCAGGCGCTTATAAATCCTATGACTATAAACCAGAAGCTGGAATTTTTTAAAATGCTTGTAAATCTGGGTTTTAAAGAAATAGAAGTAGGATTCCCTTCATCTAATGATACAGAATTTAACTTTGTTCGTACTCTTGTAAATGAAAATCTGATTCCTGATGATGTTACAATTCAGGTTTTGTGTCAGGCTCGTGAACATCTTATTGAACGAACAATGGAAGCTTTGCGGGGCGTAAAAAAAGCAATTTTTCATATTTATACTGCAACTTCGCCAGCTCATAGAGTTTACAATTTTAATAAAACAAAAGAAGAACTTTTGCAAATTGCGGTAGACGGGGTTGGTTTTGTAAAAAAATATATGGATGTGGCAGAAGGATGCAACATCAGACTGGAATTTTCTCCAGAAGCCTTTACTCAGACAGAAATGGACTATTCTTTGCAGATTTGTGAAGCGGTAATAGATGAATGGGGCACTTCTAAAGATAAAATGATAATCAATCTTCCTAGCACAGTGGAAGCTTCTTTGCCAAATCAGTTTGCAGATCAGATTGAATATTTTTGTACACACTTGAAAAACCGGGATAAGGTTGTAATTTCTTTGCACAATCATAATGACAGAGGCGAAGGAGTTGCTCAGTGTGAAATGGGACTGCTGGCAGGGGCAGAGCGAGTAGAAGGATGTCTTTTTGGAAACGGAGAACGCTCTGGAAATCTTGATATTGTTACTGTTGCTTTGAACATGTATTCCCAGGGTGTGGATCCTGAACTGGATTTTAGTAACCTGGCAAAAGTTTCTGCAGAATATACAAGACTTACCGGCATGGGAATTCATCCTAGAACTCCATATTCAGGTGAATTGGTGTTTACTTCTTTTAGTGGCGGACACCAGGATGCTATTAGAAAAGCAATGGCATTCCGCGAAAACAAGGAAAAGAATTATTTGTGGGATGTTCCTTATTTGCCAGTTGACCCTCATGATATTGGCCGCCAGTACGAAGGAATTATCCGCATTAACAGTCAGAGTGGAAAAGGTGGAGCGGCATTTATTCTTGAAAATAATTTTGGAATTATGGCGCCAAAAAGTATGCATCCTGTTATTGGAGAAGTTGTAAAAAAAGCAGCAGATGAATTGCAGAGGGAATTGTCTCCTGCAGAAGTTTATGACATGTTTGCACAGCGATGGCTTAATACAAAATATCCTCTTAATGTATTGGAAATTACAGAAAAACATATTGAAGGGGAACGAGGTGGAAACGGAGAAGAACATGTTGCTGCAACTGCAACTGTTGAATGGTATGGAAAGCGCCTGGTAATTACTGCCAGTGGAAACGGTCCTTTGGATGCCTTTGTAAATGCAATGAAGAGAACTTCGGCTCCAGCTTTTAATATTTCATCTTTCAGTGAACATTCTATTGGTATTGGTTCTGACACTCACGCTATTGCTTATGTTCAGCTTACAATGGAAGATGGAACTCCTGTTTGGGGAGTTGGAAAAAGTTCCAACGTAGGTCGTGCCGGTGTAGGTGCAGTTGTTAGTGCTTTGAATTTTTATTTGAATACGGAGAATTAGATTATTCAACTTTAGATTCCCAATTGATTCTTTATAATGACCCTATAAAAAAAGTAAAAATCCGTGATTTGCAGAGAAAGCAGGAAATTACAATTAAAGAAATTGTTTTTGTAGATGGAAAGGAAACCTGGTTAAAAATTCAAATAGATGGCAAAGAAGGGTACATTTGTTATTCACAATATATTTATGATCCATATGAAAATAATAACTGGATGCTAACTGAAACAATTGAGAGCGGAAACAAAATATTTCATGTTTTAAAGTGTTCTCAAAGTTTTTTTGTTTATACCAATTTAAGAATGAGAGACAAACCTGGACTCGACGGAAATAAAGTTGGAATAATAGAAGCCACTCAAAAAGATTATGCCGTTGTAAAAACAATAGAAGTTACTGAAGAAAAAGAAACCATTGATGGCAAAACAGAAAGATGGGCTAAAGTTGAATATAAAGGAATTACAGGCTGGGTTTTTGCCGGATATTTAGATTACGAAAGAGGCGGCCCTAGATTCTGGACTCCTGAATTCAGTTTTGAAATGTCACTGGGTGCTGGTATATAAAATCATAGGAAAATATGGGATCTAATTTTATATCATTAGTGTATTGTTGTATATTAATAACCTATTGACAAAGTAGGTAAATAAAACTATTATAATTGTACATAACTTAAAAGGAGGCACACATGGTTATTTTCTTTGAAAAACTTGTCCGTGAAAATTTCCGCAACGGTGTCATGCGTGTCTGCTTTCTTTCTAAATAACAGTTCCATTAGGGACCATGTCTTTTTAAAACGAAATCAAATTAATTTTACATCTTTTTTTTATTTTTGGAGAAATTATTATGTCTGTTAGTATAGAAACTAAATGTCTTCATCTTGTGGAAGACCCAAGTAATTCTGAGGAAGGGAACTGTAAAAGCCTTCATTATGGTTCTGTAAGTTATCCAATATATCAAACTGCAACTTATGCACATCCTGCTGTAGGTCAGAGTACTGGTTTTGATTATTCCCGCCTGCAAAATCCTACCAGAGCTCAGGTAGAAAAGGTTGTTGCCCAGCTGGAAGGTGGTATTGATGCTTTTGCCCTCTCTACTGGAATGGCAGCAATTTCTCTTTTATTTGAAATCTTTAAACCTGGCGACCATCTGATTATTGATTCTGATTTATACGGTGGCGCAATTCGTCTTTTTGATCATGTTACATCTAAAAATGGCGTAGAATTTACTCGTGCCAACTGCAGTGTTGATAATGTTGAAGTTCTGGTAAAACCTAACACTAAGGCAATTTATATTGAAACTCCTACGAATCCCATGATGAACGTTACAGACATTCAGGCTTTATCGGCAATTGCAAAAAAACACGGCCTTCTTCTTATTGTAGACAATACATTCCTTTCTCCATATTTTCAGAATCCGCTTGCTCTTGGTGCTGATGTGGTAATTCATAGTGGTACAAAATATCTTGCCGGTCATAATGATACTTTGGCAGGCTTTATTGTAACTAACAGAGAAGATATTCAGGAAAAACTGAGATTTTTAATTAAAACAACTGGAGCAGGGCTTGCACCTTTTGACTGCTGGCTGGTTCTTCGTGGAATTAAAACTCTGGCCCTTAGAATGGAAGCGGCTCAGAAAAATGCACAGAAAATTGTGACTTGGCTAAAAAATCAGAAGGGCGTGACAAAAGTGATTTATCCGGGACTTTCTGAACACCCTGGTTATGAAATTATGAAAAAGCAGGCTCGCGGATTTGGGGCAATGGTTACTTTTAATGTTACCGATGAAGCACTGGCAAAAAAGATTCTTGGTAGTGTTCAGCTGATTCAGTATGCGGAAAGTCTTGGTGGTGTAGAAACTTTAATCACTTATCCTACAACTCAGACTCATGCAGATGTTCCCGAAGAGCTTCGCCTGAAAAATGGAATTACTCCGGCAACTTTGCGACTTTCTGTAGGTATTGAAAATGTTGACGATTTGATTGAAGATTTAAAACAGGCATTGGAGGCATAAAATGGATTTTGATAAAATTACAGACCGCAGTAAAACTTACGCAATTAAATATGATCTGGCAAAAGCCCGTAATAAACCGGAAGATGCCATTAGTCTTTGGGTTGCAGATATGGATTTTCCAACTGCACCTTGCATTCAAAAAGCTCTTGCAGATCGTGCTGCTCATGGAATATTTGGTTACAGCCGCCCAGATGAACGCTATTATGAAGCCCTGGAAAAATGGTATAAGACACGCCACAATTACAGTTTTGAAAAAGAATGGGTTATAAATACTCCGGGCGTTGTTTTTGCCATTGCAACTGCCATCAAGGCATATACAAAGGAAGGGGACGGTGTTCTGATTCAAAAGCCGGTTTATTATCCTTTTTTTAATATGATTAATGCTTTGGACAGAAAAGTTGTAAACAGTCCTTTAGAGTTTAAAAACGGTCATTACGAAATCAATTTTGAAGATTTTGAAAAGCAGATTGTTGAAAATGATGTAAAGCTGTTTCTTTTGTGTTCTCCTCACAATCCTGGTGGAAGAGTGTGGAGCAAAGCAGAACTTGAAAAAATTGCAGAAATCTGTTTGCGTCATAAAGTGATTGTTGTAAGTGATGAAATTCATTCAGATATTACTTTTGGTGATAATGTTCACACAGTTTTTGGAAACATTTCAAAAGAAGCGGCTGAAAATTCAATAATCTGTACAGCTCCAAGTAAGTCTTTTAACCTTGCAGGTCTTCAGTTTTCAAATATTTTTATTCCAAATGCAGAGCTCCGAAAAAAGTTCCAGAAGGAAGTTGATAAAACCGGTTATGATGAACCTTCTTTAACAGGAATTGTGGCCGCTGTTGCAGCATATTCAGAAGGCGGACAGTGGTTTGATGAGGCAAAAAAATATATCTGGGAAAATATTCAGTTTGCAGCAAAGTATCTGGAAGAACATAATCCAAAAATCAAGGCAATTATTCCAGAAGGAACATACCTTTTGTGGCTGGATTTTTCTGAAACAGGACTTTCCGATGCTGAAATCAACGAAAAGGTTTTAAGACAGGCAAAGGTCTGGCTTGATGCAGGAAGTATGTTTGGAAAGGAAGGGGAAAAGTTCCAGAGAATAAATTGTGCTACTCCACGGGTAGTTTTAGAGCAGGCATTAAAAAATATTTGTGAAATATTTTAATGACAGAAGGTTGTGTTACCTATATAGAAGATATGTACAATCACTACTAATAAGGGCTATTACTTTACAGGATTAGTAAACTTTCTGATCCTGTAAGTAACCCCTAATTCATCACAAATCTTCTGGCACTGCTGTTCATCTTCATGGGTGATTGTTGTATCTACAGTACTTAAAATAATTTTTGGAACGTAGTTTGCAGCATCTTTTACAAATGCCAGTAAGGCTGGGAAGGCCTTTTCCTTATAAATAGGACGTACTGTTTTTTCATAAATCTCTGAATTGCTGGAATTAAGACTTATAGAAAGGACATCAATCCTGTTTTTCAGAAGTGGGGCAATAGGTTTTTCATTTACTAAATCTCCAAGACCATTTGTGTTTATGCGTACAGGAAGCGAGAAATTTGTTTTCAGAAAATCTGCAACCTTCAGGAGTGTGTCTAAAGCTTCTGTAGGCTCTCCATATCCGCAGAAAACAAATTCTTTATAGTTCTTGAACTGTTCTGTTTTGCTTTCTTCTTTTATGGCATTTATTACTTCCTGTGCTGTTGGTTCACGTTCCAGCCAGAGAGTATCTACATTGTCAAATTCCTGCTGCTTTCCCTGTCGTATACAGAAGGTACAGTTACATGGACATTTATTTGTAAGATTGATGTATAATCCGCTATATTCCGGATAAATAAGTGTCATTCCTTTTTTCATAGAATATATAACTTAATAATACAATTAGTTTGATTAATCAAGCCACTTTTCAACAACAACACAAATGAAACCTGAAGTTCTAAGCTTTTCTGCTTTTTCTTCAGGAGTCATTGGTTTTCTGCCAGGTTCAAATTCGCTTGGATCTTTATCTGAATCTAAATATCCGCATTTCTTGTAAAAACCAGCAGCTCTGTCCTGAGAAGTTATGGCAATGTGTTTAAATCCTTTTTCTTTAATCCATTTTTCGGCTTCTTCAATAAGAATATGGCCAACTCCAGATTTCTGTTTTTCTCGAATTACACAAACGCGTCCAATACGGGCTGTATCTGGTTTTGGATAGGTAATGTTACAGCCTGCTAAAGGTTTGTTGTCATCAATAATCACAATGAAATTTGCATTTTCTTTTGGTTCATCGTGACCAAATTCTCTTTCAATTCCAATATTCTGACCAAAAACAAAGGCATCGGTTCTTACATAATCATAAGCTTTGAACAGCCATTCTGGTGAATCTTTTGTAACTCTATAAATTTCCATAATCAAATCCTATAAAGGTGGTTTAGATAACCTTAACCACCACAAAATTAAATAATGAATTCTGGTTCCTGAAGAAGCTGCATCTTGCTGAAGAATTCCTTAGTTCTTTCATTTTTAGGATTTTCAAAAACTTCTCTAGGAGTGCCGTCTTCTACGATTTTTCCTTTATCAAGGAAGATTACTCTGTTTGAAACTTTACGGATGAAATTCATTTCGTGAGAAACAAGAATCATTGTGTAGCCTTCAGAAGCAATTTTCTTAATTACTTCCAGAACTTCACCTACAAGTTCAGGGTCAAGGGCACTGGTTGGTTCATCAAGCAGAAGAATTTCTGGTCTCATTGCCAAAGTTCTTGCAATTGCCACACGCTGCTGCTGGCCACCACTTAAATGTTTTGGATAGTGATTTGCTTTATCAAGCAGGCCAACTCTCTTTAACTCTTCAATGGCAATGGCTCTTGCTTCTTCTTTAGTCTTTTTCTGAACAACAATCAAACCTTCCATTACATTTTCAAGGGCAGTTTTCTTTTCAAAAAGATTGAATCGCTGGAAAACCATTCCTGTAGCACGGCGTAAATCCAGAAGTTCCTTTTTATTAAGATGTGAAAGATTTAATTCTTCTCCACTAATATTTATTGTTCCTTCTTCAGGAGTTTCAAGTCGGTTTATACAACGGAGCAGGGTAGATTTTCCAGTTCCGCTTGGACCAATTACGCCAATTACATCACCTTTTTTTATAGACAGGTCTATTCCGTTTAATACCTGATTATCTTTAAATCTCTTTTTTAAGTTCTTAATTTCAATAGTTTCAGACATAGGATACTCCTCGCATTTCTTTATTCAACAAATGGTTCTGGTTGTTCTGGAATGGCAATTCTTTTTTCAATGAATTTTACAATCTGTTCAATCACAATCGTAATAATCCAGTAAATGATTGCCAGAGAAACATATACTTCAAAGTATCTGTAAGTCATACCACCAATAATTTTTCCCTGAGCTGTAATTTCTACTACTGCACAAGTAAAAGCCAGCGATGTACTTTTAATTACAGAAATAAAGGCATTTCCTAAAGTAGGAAGGGCAACAGTAAATGCTTCTGGTAAAATGATTCTGCGTAAAGCCTGAAAGTATGTCATTCCAAGAGCGTTGGCAGCTTCAACCTGGCCGTCACCTACAGATTGCAAGGCTGAACGGATAACTTCTGCATTATAGGCTGCTTCATTTGTGGCCATTGCAAAAACAGCATAAAAGAAGCCAGGAATATCTGCTACACGGATATCTGTTCCGAATTTAAGGTTGAACCACTTAAAGAACATTGGAATACCAAAGTATGCAATATATAACTGAACAAGAATTGGTGTTCCTCGGATAATTGAAATATAAAATGCAGCTACCTTCTGGAGGCCTGGAACTTTCTTAATTTTGATTATTGCCAGTAAAAGACCGAATAAAAGTCCAAATAACATGGCAAGGATAGAAAGTTCAAGTGTAACTGGAAGATATTTCAATAACTGTGGAATTTGTGTAAAAACCAGCTTGAAGTCAAAAATCTTTGCCATGTTAGTACCTCACTTAGTTGATTGGTGTTTCGTAATTTTCCAAATCTGGAACCTGATCTGTGCTTCCAAAATATTCAATTGCAAGCTTGTCCAATGTTCCATCTTCACGAAGCTGTTTAAGAACAACGTTTACTTCATTACGGAGTTTCAATCCACCTTCATCTTTTGGGAAAAGGAAGAAAGAGTGAAGTGATTTTGAAATTGATGCAGCAACTTCATCATTAATCTGTGTAAACTGAAGTCCACTTAAATCATAAGTTTCTGAATAAAGTTTTGTCATTGGATGATCATCAACTCTGAAGTCATAAATTCCGTCCTGAATGTGCTGGTACTGAACTAAAATATCAGATTCTGTATAAACAATTTTAATCTGTTTGTCTGGATTTTCTTCATTCCATTTTTCAAAGGCATTTGCAACGTTGAATCCGGCACCACTTTCAAAAACATAACCACGGTTTGCAATATCTTCAAAAGAAGCGAGAGGTGTGTCTCCTTTTCTCTGGATGAAGTCGTAAACAATTTTGTCATATGGATATGAGTAGAAATAGCTTTCACCGCGTTTATCGTTATATGACCAGTTGTTGTAAGAAACATCGAACTGACCGCTTAAAAGACCTGTTAATGGGTCTGCGTTAATAATAAATTCTGGTTTATACTGTGGAAGGCGTTCAAATACTGCTTTAATTACTGCTGTATCATAACCACCAAGATTTCCTTCTTCATCTCTTGTAATATAAGGTTTTGCAGTTCCTTTTGTTGCAATGCGGACTGTTCTCTGTTTCTGACCATTTGCAGAGTCAGATTTTTTTGCACAGCCAGAAAGAGCTGAAATTGTAAGAATTGCTGCGGCAAGTGCCAAAAGTTTTGTATATTTTTTCATAATTAATTCTCCTGTAAATCCCGAACCTGGTTCGGGATGTTTTTATTTTTATTTATCAATAATTCCTTTTAATGGGTTAATGCTTGGGTCAACAGAAATTGTTCTGTTGTTTGGATTACGAACTTTTATATCTTTGTCGTTCCAGTGAGTTGTTGAAATTGGTTTAATGTAATCTTCAACAGTTTCACCTTCTGGATGTTTAAGATAAAGCTGATCTGGATGTTTACTCAAAGCTTTTCTTGAACCATCAGTTGCAAAGAATTTTTCATAATCAATCTGACCTGCAATACGAGATGCAAAATCAGTTCCACCTTCTCTAATGCGGCGCAATGCAATATCACGAACATATGTATTCTTGTGGAATGCAGGAATGTTGTAGAGTTCGCAAGTGTAAGCCCAGAGATTTGGATAATCGCGGATTCGTTTATGAATTGGACCAACATTTCTGTAGTACCAGATATCCCAGCGAACCAAAGTAGGGAATACACGGATATCAGCATCTGTAATAAAATCACCAAAAATAAAGCGGTTATTGCTTAAACGAACTTCAAGCTTATCAAGGGCAGCATAGAAATCTGCAAAAGCTTCTTCGTATGCGCTTAATGAAGAACAGAAGCTCATTCTGTAGTGACCGTTGTTTACAGTTGGGAACAACCAGTCGTTGAATTCATCAATTTCTTTTCTGAATGCAACAGGATACAAGTCTGGAGCATCTTTTGGCTGGAATGGTCTGAACTGAACTTCAAGGTAGTTTGTAAGACGGTGATAGTCGTTGTTTACAGCCTTCAAATCTTTTATATCAACTAAAGTTGGTGTTGTTGCACGGCCTGTATAATTAGGATTTGCATTCTTATAGAATTCGCTTAAGAAATGAACACCAGTAATTGGATCTTTGAAACCTTCCTGATCTCCAAATCCATGTCCGTAAACATTTGTTTCACCAGTCTGAGTTACAAGCTGATCTTTAATCAAATCTGTAAGACCAAGAATATCGCGAGTGATAACAGGACGGTTTGACCAATGGCAGCCTTTTGCCCAGTAAATTGCAAAACGGTTTGCTTCTGCTTTATGGTTTCCTGGTTCAGAACCAAATGGTTCAATAAAAGTGTTTGCCTGGCGGATAAAAGCACCTGTTTCATCAAGTTCGAATTTTCTTTCATTAGGACGAGGATTTACTCCCGATTCCTTTGCAAAGCTTTCTGCTACTTCATCTGTATATGCAGTATTTGAAACTGTTAAATTTCCTTCTTTTGTAAAATCACATGACATATTGTTACTTCCTTTTAATTTAATTTTTTTTTGCAATTAATTAGTGACAGCAACAACAGGAACACATGACTCCGTTTCTAAAGTTTTCACGTACTAATTTTTCAAAATAAAGTGCCATATATTCCTCCTTTCTTTTTTTAATAACCTATGGGATTAGTAGGTATAAATATAATAAACAGTATTTTGAAAAAAATGTCAATTACCTATTGAAGAAATAGGTAATAAAATGTATAAATAAATTGTAAACCTACTGTAAAGATAGGTAATAATATAGGAGATTACATGAGTATTTTAGACGAAGCCTTTGAAATTAAAGAATATATGGTGGAACAGAGAAATTATTTTCATTCTCATCCTGAACTTGGTTTGCAGGAATTTAATACTTGTAATCATATAGAAGAAGAACTTAATAAAGCGGGAATTAAAAATCGTCGTGTTGCTGGAACAAATGTAATTGCCCAAATAGATAGCGGTCGTCCTGGAAAAACTCTTTTCCTTCGTGCTGATATTGATGCTCTTCCTATTCAAGATGCAAAAGATGTTTCATATAAAAGTCAGACTCCTGGAGTAATGCATGCTTGTGGTCACGATGGTCACGCGGCTTATCTTCTTGGAGCGGCAAAGTTGATTTTGAAGCATAAGTCAGAATTTTCTGGAAAAGTTATTTTTGCTTTTCAGGCTGCAGAAGAAATAGGAAAGGGGGCTCGTGACATTATTGCTGCTGGTATTCTGGATAATGTAGACCGTACGTTTGGAATCCATTTTGCATCTGAATTTCCAGTAGGTTCTTATGGTATAAAATCTGGACCTGATATGGCAAGTTGTGATCGCTGGAAAATTAAGATTCACGGTAAAGCAGCACATATTACAACTCCCCAGGATGGTGCAGATTCGCTTTTTATTGGAGCATTAATTGTGGCCCAGCTTCAAACTGTTGTAAGCCGACTTATTTCTCCAGTTGAAGGTGGCTTGATTGGAACAGGCCGATTTGATGCAGGAACCACATACAACATTATTGCCGGAGAAGCAGAACTTGAAGGAACAATCCGGGCATTTTCTGCAGAAAGCCGTAAAAAAATGGCAAATGCAGTTACTAAAATTGCTCAGAATATTGCAGCTGAGTATGGTGCAACAGTTGATGTAGATATAGAAGATATTTGTGATCCTTTGGTAAACCCTGCAGAGGCAGTGGGTGAAGTTATTAATTCTGCCCGTAAAATCGTAAAGAATGAAAATATTTTAAATAACATAGAAAAACGTTTTATGGGCGACAACTTTGCCGATTACAGCCGTAAAGCTCCAGGAACTTATGTTCATGTAGGTTCCAGCGACAGTCCTGCAACAAGTGTTGCTCATCATAATGAATATTTTGATTTAGCAGAAGATTCTTATTCTTATGCTGCGGCACTGGCTGTTCAGTATACTTTGGATTTTTTGCGTTAGGAGATAAGAGATATGTTTAGGATTTCAACTCGTGGTCAGTATGCGCTTATGACAATGGAAGTTCTTGCAGAACAACAGGATGATACTTTTGTTCCCATGAAGAAAATTTCCCATCGGCAAAATCTTTCTGTAAAGTATCTGGAACAGATTTTAATTCAGCTTAGCAAAGCTGGTCTTGTGGAAGGTCTCCGAGGTAATAATGGTGGTTACCGTCTTGTAAAAAAGCCATCTGAATATACTGCCGGAGAAATACTTAGAGCAATGGAAGGAGAACTTTCGCCACGAAGTAATGCCGACAGCAAAGCTTTAAAAACTTTGGGTAATGAAGAATTCTGGACCGACTTTAATAAAACAATCAATGATTTTGTTGATTCAGTGAGCCTGGAAAAGATTGTTGAAAAAAGCCACGAAAACAACGGATATATGTTCTATATTTAGTTTATATTTTGCAGTATAATGTATGCTCAGTTTACTTATATGAAAAAATATATTCATCCTAAGTGGGTTAAAAGCATTCTTTTTAGTTTAGTATTTTTCTTATCGTTTTTAACTTCAGGATATTCGAGTGTGATGTAGTAGAAAAAGACATAGGATAGAGGTTTATATGAAAAAAAATTTTTACAAGATTATTTCTTTAGTTATTTGTTTATTTTGTTTTAGTGCCACAGTTTATGCTGATGACTGGGAGCCAATGATCTTTAATGCAGATGGATTACCAAAAATTGAATCAAAGAAAGTGAAGGATTATGTTAAGACTAATGGGACTTACCTTTCTGGAACAGATGATTTTTCTATGTATTTTCTAAAATCGACTCAGATTAATAAAGATGAAATAAGCGAAAATAATTACACCAGCATAGTTGTCTTTTTTTACAAAAATTCTACAGGCTATCTGACAATTTACGGAAACAATGAATATAATGGAGACGGACAGATTAATTACTCTGTTCTGAATGTTCAGGAGCCGGTAGTTTTATTAAAATATGTTGGAAACGGGAATATCAACACTGTAGTTATTTCACACAAAGTAGATCAGTTTATTGCCTCTTCTGTTGATTGTGTATATAACTGTTTTCCTAATGGAAGAAATAAATCCTTTGAAAAATTTAATTCCTATATGGAAATCCGATTCAAGTTTTTCTATCTTCAGGGTAAAAAAGTTCTGAATCAATATGAAACATTTAAGATAACAACTGATTTGAAAATGTCTGCTGACAATTATGATTACAATCATATGTTCAGTGTTTTGGGAATTGAAGGTGTACAATCAAAAGATGATGTTTATTTCCAGACTTACATAACAGATGATAAATTAAGATTAAGAACAGTCAATACTAAATCAGCAAATGTCATTAAACTTTTATCAAAGGGAACTGAAGTCAGAATTATTAACGTAGATCCGAATATGACTACTATGGAAGGTAATAAGGGATTCTGGGTTCTGGTAGAAACAAAAGACAGGGATATTGGCTGGATTTGGTCGGGCTATCTTAATGGATTTATGTTTGATTTTAAATGATATAAGCAAAATAAATATATCGTCTAAGTCAGTAAAATCTGTAATATGAATAAATAGTGTTATTCAGACAAACAGGAATTTAGCAGGATAAGAATTTTATCCGGATACGCATAATATGTGTTATGTGGATTGCCAGTGGCAACGGAGAGAAAATGGAAAGTATAATAATTAGTGACGATAAATCAATATTTCCAGTAGAAGATGCAATAAATCTTTTACATACTACATATTGGGCCGCCAACAGAGATTCTGAAGTTATAAAAAAATCAATTGAAAATTCGACAGTTTTTGGGGTATATGAAAAAGAAACACATACATTTATTGGAATGGCACGTGTTGTAACTGATTTTGCTACAACATTCTATTTAGCTGATGTAATTATAGATGAGAAGTATCGTGGAAAAGGAATTGGTAAAAAACTGATTTCAACTATTGTTTCAGATAAACGCTTTTCATCCTTATTGGGACTTCTAGTTACAAAAGATGCCCATGGTCTATATGAACATTTTGGATTTGTAAAAGATTGTGAACGTGCAATGACAAGAAGAGTTTAGTTCTCAAAATAGCTAGTAAGTAAGGCAGGTCAAGCCTGCCTTTTTTATGCTCTTTTTGAAAATGTTGACAAAATCAAAATAAGTAGTATATTTATATTATGAA
>JAKSTH010000030.1 GCA_024402655.1 Treponema sp.
TAACTGTCGCTACCGTATGCTTCGTAAGATTTTTTAGGATCATATGTTCCTGAACGATATTCACCAGTAAGACTTGGTACTTTCATTTTCATACCAGGGTGAATCAAGTTAGGATCATTTGGATTTGGCATATTGTCTTTGTTAGCCTGATAAAGGTTTTCCCAAAGCAATGGGTTGTTGTAAATATATGCACGACCTGAAATGTTCCAGTAACAGTCTTTTGTTTCTGCCCATGGACGAACAATATAGAATTCAGGAAGTGGAGTTACTTCGCGAACACCAGCCAAAGAAGCAAGTACTAAGTTTGCATATTCTACAGCTTTTGCATAATCTTCTGATTCATAAGCAGCTACTGCATTTTCGTAGTTTTCTTTTGCAGAAGTATAAGCCATAGGGAATGTATTCTGAGCGTCGATTGATTCTGCCCAAGCTAATTTTGTTTTAGCTGTTTTAAGAGCTTCATCTGCATCACCGCGAGCCATCATCATTTCGATATATGCTTTTGAAAGTGCAGCATTTTCTTCTGCTTTCTTTGAATATTCTACAGCTTCGTCATACAAACCTGCATCCATAGCTCTGTCTGCTTTTCTTGTATATTCATCAGCAAGTTTCTGATATGTATTGTTTTTATAGCTTAATGTTGCAGAGAACATTGTTGTTGCAAATAATGCTACTACTAATAAGGAAATAAACTTTTTCATTATTTTTCTCCTCCGAGAACACCAGATACACTTTCTGCAGCATTTTCAAGTGCTTCATTAATTGCATCCTGAACTGGATCATCTGGATTTTCTGGTAATTCTGCTTCTGCTTCTGAAGGATCTGCATATGTTTCTTCTTCGAGAAGAACTGCATCTTCTTCTTCAATACCTTCTACTGGACCTGTAATTGGAGCCTGGATATCTGCTTCTTCTGCAAATGATTCAGTTTCGTTTACAGCTTTTTTAGCTTCTTCAATAGCACGTAATGCAGCTTCGCGTTTTGCTGAAACTTCTTCGAATAATTCGTCAAAGATTTCTTTTGCGATTTTGTAATTATCATATGCTTTTGCAGCATTCTGCATAGAGAACAAAGAGTCTCCAGTTTTGAAGTTGCTTACAGCTTCGTTATATTTTGCTTTCATTGAAACGCCAGCTTTTACACTGTCTGCATTCTTTTTAGAAGCCATTGCAGCATCGCGTTCATCTTTTGCAATTTTCTTGTAGATTGTAAGTAATGCTGTATTAAGGGCTGTTGAAGCCGATGTTGCTTTGCTTAATAACTGAGCTCCAGTAACTTCTGGGTCATTGTACATTTCTTCCAATTCAGCAAGAGCTGTACAACCTTCATCGTATAAACTCTGTACAATGAAAATCATATCTGTGCCATCGATTTTTTCTTTAGCATCTTTTGCTGTAATGTAGCCTGCTAATGCTAAATAACGATCAGCGATATCTTTTCCATCTTTTGAAATATCCTGTTTTTCATCTTCTGATTTAGTCTTAAGATCTTCAAAAAGTTTATCGATTGCTTCAAGTTTATCAGCTGCTTTATCTTCGGCACCTGATTCCAATGCTAATTTTCTTGCACTTTCTACAGCTTCTAAAATAGTAGCGTTATCAATGTCTTCTGGTGTTGTGATTGCAGGTGCATCAGGATTATCATCCGCATTAGTTGGATCTGATCCACATGACACAAAAGACAGGATTAAGAAAGCTGATAAAGCACATAGTACGAATTTTTTCATACGAATCCTCACTTTTATTTTGGTTATAATATTTTACTACATAATTTTTAAACTTACAACGATAATATAGATATATATACATTTTATGGAGAAATTTGCTATGGCAGATGATTTTTCATTCGAAATTACAAAGAATTTAGGCCTTGTTAGTGAAGGAAAAGGCGGCTGGAATGTGGAATTAAACCTGGTTTCTTGGGGTGGAAGACCTGCAAAATATGATATTAGAAGCTGGTCACCAGATCATGAAAAAATGGGTAAAGGTTTAACTTTTTCGAAAGATGAACTTATTTCCCTTAAAAACCTTTTGAATCAGATTAATATTGAATAGTCGCTTCTGAAAGCGGCGCACCTTTTTTTATAATAATCTCATAAAGCATTTTCTGGAGCAGTACATCTTCTAAAAGTGTTCCTCCAGTTCGGATATCCATATCGGTTGAAGCTAAAACAGCCAGAATTGCAGTAGCCTGTCCGCTTGTCCACACTTTTGCTGCAGTTCTGTATTGCTTTTGCATTATTTTTGAAGAAAATCCATTTGTTTTAAATGTAAATTCGTCTGGCTCATAACCACCAGAACACAAATTATGCCACAAAATCAGTTTTCTGAAACATGAAGTAAGGCCTGCAATAATCATAACAGGGCTGTTTTCTTTGGAAAGTCTGATTTTTTGGAGGATTGTCATTCCATTTTCCAGTCTTTTTTGTGGCGATTCTGAATTTTTTGCAATCTGATTAAATAAAGAAAAAGCAGTTTCTTCCCTTGTGTGAATTAAAACCGATTCTACATCTTCTTCTGTAATCTGATGTTCTTTTGGAAAACAGATAAAAAATCTTGAACATTCATTTTTAAGAGCCTGAGTGTTATTTTCTACCATGCTTAAAATAAGACTGGCTGCATCTGGTTCAATGGAATAACCGTTGTTTTTAAAATAATTTGTTACCCAAGGCAGTTTGTCAGATTCAAACATTTCCCAGAATTTTTTCTTATTATCTGGAGGAACAAGTTTTTCCAGCTTTGAATCTACAGAAATTTCGTCTGAAACAAGAATAAGTACAGAGCTTTCATTTGGAGATTCCAGCCACTGACTTATCATTTCTATATCGTCTTTTTTCTTTAATAGTTCTGCATTTTTACAAACTACACAAACACCATTTGAAAATAATGTGCCGCTTTGCAAAATGGTCATAACCTGGCTGAAAGGAGTTTCTATAAGATAAAAAAGATGATTGTCTACTTCGCCAAATTTGTTTTTTACAGATTGTTTTATTGAGTCTACAGCGTCATTTCTCTGGCCTAATTCCGGGCCTGTGTAAAGATATATTGGTGCTTTCATTTACAAACTGGTTAATAAGTTCTTACGATGTTTGAAAGAATTCCAACAATTCTTACATCTTGGCAGTAGATTGCCTGAAATGCTGGATTTTCTGGCTGCAATCTGACTCTTTCAGATTCTTTGTAATATCTTTTTAAAGTGATGGCGTCATCTATAACTGCAACAATAATTTGACCGTCTAAAGCTGTGCTGGACTGTTCTATAACTGCAAGGTCACCGTCTAAAATGCCGGCATTAATCATGCTTTCACCACGGACTCTTAAAGCAAAATAACTTTTTCCAGGTCTAACAAATGGTTCTGTAAGATTAACATAGCCGTCCAGATTTTCTTCGCTTAATAAAGGCTTGCCTGCAGCAACAGTTCCAAGCAATGGAACTTTTCCCACATATAATTTTGATTCTTTTTCTCTTAAATCTGATAAAACTTTAATTGAACGGGATCTTTTGTTTGATTCTGAAAGATATCCTTTTTTCTGCAAAGCAGTAAGATGATCCTGAATAGCACGCAGGGAAATACCAAAATGAGTACTGATTTCTCTTACAGTTGGAGGAAATGAGTTTTCTTCTGTAAATGTCGAAATAAAATTAAGAACTTCTTTCTGTCTGTCTGTAATTTCTTTCATGATATCTCCTGGTGACACGTAATTGGGTTGAATAAAAACTTCGCTTTAATTTTATTTACACGTAAAGCTAAAACGCTGCGCCACTATTCACGTTTTACTTTACTCTTCTTCGAATTTGGAATTAAACAATTCTTCTAAAACGCTGGCTGCTTCTGATTCATCTGGACCTTCAATTGTGAAAGTTAACTGTGTGTTGTAACCAGCCCCCATAGCAATTACACCCATGATTGATTTTGCATTTACTTCTACATCTTCACGGCTAATTGTAATTTCGCTTTCAAATTTATTTGCAGTCTGAGCAATAATTGCTGCTGGTCTTGCATGAATTCCAGCTCGATTCTGTACTGTTAAAATTTTTTCTACCATAAGTTTTTCCTTTGTATATGTTTGATTGTATTAGTATGAATCGTCAATACCGTAGAATGCAGCTTTTGCATCACCGGATTCAATCCACTTTAATACATTCTGATTAAATTCTTTTGCCGAGTTATATCCCATATCTTTAAGACGTTCGTTCATAGCGGCCGCTTCAATGATAATAGGAAGGTTACGACCAGGTTTTACAGGAATTTCAATAAGAGGAACTTTTACACCAAGCAGCTCTTTATAATTCTGTTCTGTACCAAGTCTGTCATAAGCTTTGTTAGAATCCCAGGCTTCCAACTGTACAATTAACTGTACTTCTTTCTGGTTACGAATGGCACCAACACCATAAAGCTTTGAAATATTTATAATTCCAAGACCACGGATTTCCATATGGTGGCTGATCATTGCATTGGCACCACGACCAAGAAGTGTGTTACCATTTACACAACGCAATTCAATAATATCATCTGCTACAAGACGGTGACCGCGTTCTACAAGTTCAAGAGCAGTTTCCGACTTACCTACACCAGAATGTCCGTTTAAGAAAATACCAATACCGTATACTTCTACCAATACACCATGCAAGGTTTTGTGTGGTGCAAAAATGTTGGAAAACACACGATTAATACGACTGGAAAAATCTGTAGAAGTTAAATCTGTTTGAAGCAGAGGAACACAATATTCTTCTGCCAAAGCACGAAATTCTTCTGTTGGTTCAAGATTATATGTAAATACACAGCAAGGAATTTCATTGGAAAAGAATTCCTTTAATGCACTTGTCTGATTTTCATTGTGAAGTTTTAAAAGATAAGCTGTTTCGCCACGACCAAAGACTTGCATTCTGTCTCTTGCAAAGTTTTCATAAAAACCAGTAAGCGCAAGACCAGGTCTGTTAATTTCTGGAATTGTAATAGCACGTGGTAAACCTCTTCTGCCACCAATACACTTTAAGTGCAATGCATCGTGACCAGAAAGATCAAGATCGAGTAAATCCAATACTGTGAATTTCTTTTCTGCCATACACTTATACTATACACATAAACTGTTATTTTAGCAATTCTTTACACAAGCAAATTCTTTTTGCCCCATGCCGAAATAAGATTTGCAGGGTCTTTTGAAAGCAGGGCTTTTACTAAAAGAAGATTTGTCTGGCTGAAAACATTCCCCATCAATTCCTGTTCATCATTTGTAAAATGACCAAGAACGTAATCGGCGACTGAAATTTTGTCGTTGGAAGGGCGACCTATTCCAAAACGGAGGCGCCAGAAATCTGGTGTGTTGAGCACTGTTTTTGTAGAACGAAGTCCATTGTGACCACCAAGACCACCAGACCATTTAAAACTTACAAAACCAGGCTGAAGTTCAAGTTCATCATGAACAACAAGAACGTTTTCCGGTTTAAGCTTATAAAAATTTACAACTTCTATAATGCTTTCACCGGAAAGATTCATATATGTTTCGGGTTTTAAAAAATAAATATGAGCAGGGGCTTCTTCTGGAACTTTTACAGGAGATCCGTCTTTTGTAGAACAGATTTTTCCTTCGCAGGCCCAGTTTGCCAGGTCTCCAGGTGTAATGGAAGCAAACTGTCCTTTGAATTTTTTCTGCCAGTTTAATTTACCGGCAAAAGGAAGAGAATCTTCAAAATACCAGGCAACATTATGTCTGGTTTTTTCATATTCACGACCATAATTTCCAAGAAAAGCCACAAGTTCAATCATTATTGTTCATCCTCTGTTGGGGAATAATTTTCCACATCCCCTATATTTCCAAGAAACTGCTGAAGCATTTCAGGATCAATTGCACCGTTATTTTCTGCAGAAGAATTTTCTTTTAATTCTTCTTCTGTAAGGTTAAAAATGCCCCGTAAACTACCAGTCAACAGATAAATATCTGAACTGCCGTCTACAGTACCATAATTTTGTCTTTTATCTGAGCCAGTTTTTCCAAGCTGCAGGGAACGGATAATTTCTCCATTCTTTTTAGCAACAACAGAAATGCATTTTTCTTCATCCAGCTGATACTTTTCGATAAAAACTTCGTTTTTTACAGAACCAACTTTATCAATAGCACGAACAGAAGAAAAAAGTGAAATCAGTTGTTCTACATATGCCTGATCAGCAATTTCCTTGTTCTGTCCAACATACCATTTGTCATCCTGTAATACAAGATTGATTTCTTGTCCCTGATTATAAATATAAATTTCATCGGGTGTTTCTGTAATTTTAAATGTTTTTGTTGTATCACGGTTTAATACAATTCCCTGAACAATGCACACTGCCAGAAGAATTACATTAAGACTGAGTAATACTACTTTTCTGATTCCAAGTTTAGTCATAACAATCCTCCTTATTTTTCAGCCTTTGTTTCAGTTTTTTCTACAAAACGTTTATCATCAGGATTAAACTCTTTGTTAATTCTTCTGCGGCGTTTTGCTCTGAGTCTCCAGACAATAATGCCTGCAATAATAACTAAAAGTGGCAGACCAAACTGATTAAAATACTGAATTACAGCAGCCAAAACTGGAGATTTAATTTCCAAAGTGTCTAAAGCAAGACCTTTTGTTCTCATTACACAAAAATCTTCGTTTGAATTTAAATAATCCACAGCATTCTGCATGAACAGTTCAATAGCAGTAGAATTGTCGCCTGTTATATGATTAACACGGGTAATAAATGCGGAACTCATTACAAAAACTTTTCCCGAAAGTCTGCTGGAAGCAATAAAACTTTCATCTTCCACAGGAGCTTTTGTAAAGGCACTGTTAAACTTACCTTCAAGAAGAACACACAGATTTTGTGCACCACGTTCAATTCCCGAAGCAGGATACATATCCACATAAGAAGGATAAAAACTTTCTACTGGTTCTGGCCATGACTTGTCGCTTGATTTAGCAAGTACAGAAACCTGAATTTCCTTATTCTTTTCTGCTTCCGAAATGTCTATGGAACCATTTAAGTACATATAAACAAAACCAAGATTTTTTGAAACAGGGTGATTTTTATTCATCTGTTTTTTCTGCAAAAGTGGCATAAAGTAAGCTTTGTCCCCTGTTCTAGAATTCTGGGCACAGCTTGGATCCAAAACAACATCCATTCCCCGTTTTACACCATATTTTTCAAGTAAAGTGTCTATGTTATGTTTATTTGGCAGGAAAGCCTGGTCTGTATAATTAGTTGCTTCCGGATTTTCTACAAAAGGATCCAGGAAGAACATGGCATTTCCACCTTTCATAATAAACTGGTCAATTTTAAACAATTCAGTTTCTGAATAATCTTGAGTTGGACCATTTACAATTAAAGTGTTAATTGAAAGTGGAATATCCTGTTCTGTAAGATTTACAGGCACCAGTTCATATGAACCAGAAATAAGATACTTAAAGCCTGCAGCTCCATACTGAGTGTCTTCCAAATCTATTTCATTGTGACCAGTTATATATGCAATTTGATTTGGTTTAGATAAAAGTGACTGAATAGACTGAGTAAGCAATTCATCAAAATTATTAAGCCCTTCAATGCTAAGTCCAAACAAATCATTTACCAGCTGAACTGGAACTACACGGAATTCATCTCCAGAAGAAAGTACAACGCCAACTGAAAGCAATGTGTATGAATTATCCTGATTTCTAATGCGTACACCAGGAAGACCGTATTTTTCAATAATTTCATCATTTTCACTGAGCATATTGTATTTAAATTCCAGTCTGTTCTGTTGTTTTGCATTTACAGTATTAAAACCAGTCTGAACAATTTCTACCAGAGAGTCACATGTTCCCGGAGTAACCTGATCTAAGGATTGTGTCATGTACAAGTCTACACGCAGCTTCTGATTTGGAGACAATGCAGCCAATAAATCTGAAGAAGAAATCATTTTAGAAATGGTTGAAGTAAGTGTGTATTCAAATCCATCTGAAGATTCAATTGGATCTAAGATTTCTACATTATCACCATAAGTAATGGCAATTCCTCTATAGTCCAGTTTAAAAGAAACTTCGTTGTTTTTAAGAATTTGATCCTGAACCTGACGAATACCAAATGTCTGTGCAGTTTCCTGATTTTCTTCTTTTCCCATATCCATGTAACTTACTTTAAAATTCTTGTTACCTGCAGCCTTGTATTCTTCCAAGAGGTCTTTTACATACTGGGAAACATTATTGTAAGGTGAAGGTAAATCATCATCAAAGAAAACACGAATATTAAGTGGTTCTTCCAGATTTGCCACAATTGATTTACTTGCATTTGAAAGTGAAAAAGATTTTGGTTCAGTAAGATCAATCTTTTTAAAGAAGTTTGCACTTACAATGTTTAATAAAATCAAAAAAACTACAAATAAAATAAAATCTGATTGAGGGCCTTTAAGCCAGCTTAAAAACTTTTTCATTGGTTACCCCCTAGCCTTTGTCTGTTTCATAACTTTTACCGTAGCGGCAAAGAACAAAGCTGTAATTGAAACAAAATAAATAATGTCTCTTGTGTCTAAAATGCCTTTTGCAATTGAGTCAAAATGTGTTCTGAATGAAATAAACGAAACAAAATTTACCATTGCAGAAGGAAGAATAATTACCATAACATCGCACAAAGTTAAACCTACACAAAAAGCAAGTCCTGTAAAAAATGCAATAATCTGATTTTTAGTAATTACAGAAGAAAAACAGCCTATTGCAGTATATGCGGCACTTAAGAAAACAGCTCCGGCAAAACCACCAATAATTGGACCATAATCTGGAGTTCCAAAAACTTCTACTGCCACACAATAAAATAATGTTGGAGCAATCATAGCCAGTGTTCCAATAAATGATGCCAGATATTTTCCGGTAACTACATCCCATTCTGTAACAGGAAGAGTCATTAAAGTTTCCATGGAACCAGATTTTCTTTCTTCTGCAAAAAGTTTCATGGTTAATGCAGGTACGAAAAATGAAAGGTAAACCGGCAGATTTGTAAAAAATGCTCTTAAATCTGCACTGTTTCTTACAAAGAAAAGTGAAAATAAAAGAATGCCGTTAATTATTAAAAATAAACTTGTAACAACATATGCTACAGGAGATGTAAAATATGTTTTTAATTCTCTTTTCATAATTACAGAAAACAGTTTTTTGTTTTTAGCCATTTATTTTTTCCTCCTGTTTTACTGATTCTGTGTCGTTTGCGGGTTTGTCAGCTGTAAGAGCGTGGAAAACATCTTCCAAAGAATTTTTATGAAGAGTTACTTCATAAATGGAAATGTCTTTTTGAACTAAAGCTTTTACAATTTGTGGTCGTATTTCCTGATTTTCTTTTACGCTGATTGAAAGCACTACATGGTTTTCACTGTCTTTTTCAGCTGCAGTAACAGAATCTACTTCCTTTATTCCATCTAAAACATTTTTTGCTTTATCTGCATCTTCTGCTGCAACAATTATATTTACAGTTAATGAATGACCAAACTGAGCCTTTAGAGTTTCTGTAGGACTGTTTGCAACAACCTGGCCGTCTGCAATAATAATTACATTACTGCATAAAGTTTCCACTTCGCTAAGAATATGTGTAGAAACAATTACAGTTCTTGTTTTACCAATTTCACGGATAATGTTTCTAACATCTTCTACCTGATTTGGATCCAGACCTGATGTAGGTTCATCCAGAATTAAAATTTCAGGGTCGTTCATTAAAGCATGAGCCAAGGCAACTCTCTGTCTGTTACCTCTGGAAAGTTCGCTGATGTTTTTACTCATTACTTCTTTTAAGCCGCATGCTTTGCAAAGTTCAGGAATTTTTACTTCAGGATCCTGGCCCTGTATATTTGCAACATATTCCAGATAATCTTTAACAATCATTTCTCCGTAAAGTGGAGCAGATTCTGGCATATATCCGATTTTTTTCTTAGCTGCTACAGGATTTTCCTGAATATCCTGCCCGTCAATCAAAATTTTACCAGAAGAAGGAGCCAGAAAACCAGTTATCATACGCATGGTTGTAGTTTTACCGGCACCATTTGGACCTAAAAGTCCTACAATTTGACCTGTTGGAATTGAAAAACTCACATCATTTACCGCACGAAAAGTTCCAAAACTTTTGTATACGTGGGAAACTTCAATCATTTGAAATGCCTCCAATTTTTATATATATTATGCATAATAATATAATTTGAATCCTTTGTGTAATAACATTGTGTTAGAAGAGAGTAAAGTGACATTTCACAAAGAATTTCAGGAGGATTTATGAACAAATACGTTAAGCGTTATTTAATTGATGCTATGAGTGGAATGGCTCAGGGATTATTTGCATCATTATTAATCGGTACAATTATTAAAACCCTTGGTCAGCAGCTTTTACGACTTAATGTAAACCCGGTTTTCCAGTTCCTTGTTGATGCTGGAAATTTTGCAACAGATGCCCATGTAGTTGGAGCTGCAATGGCAGTTGGAATTGGTTTTGCTATGCAGGTTCCAGCTCTTGTTCTTTTCTCTCTTGTTGCAGTAGGTTCTGCAGCTAATGTTACTGGAGGAGCAGGTGGACCTTTAGCCGTTCTTATTATTGCAATTCTTGCAGCTGAAGCAGGAAATCTTGTTAGCAAAAAAACAAAAGTTGATATTATTGTAACACCAGCCGTTACAATTATTGTTGGTGCTTTACTTACTGTTTTAACAGCAAAATATATTGGTATGGCAGCAAGTTCAGTTGGTAAATTCATTATCTGGGCAACAAAATTACAGCCATTCTGGATGGGTATTATTGTTTCTGTTATTGTTGGTGTGGCTCTTACATTGCCAATCAGTTCTGCAGCTATTTGTGCCGCTCTTGGTCTTACAGGATTAGCTGGTGGTGCTGCAGTTGCAGGTTGTTGTGCACAGATGGTTGGTTTTGCCGTAATGAGCTTTAGAGAAAATAAATGGGGCGGTATCTTGTCTCAGGGATTGGGAACAAGTATGCTTCAGATGCCTAACATTATTAAAAACCCAAAAGTATGGTTGCCACCAATTCTTGCTTCTGTAATTACAGGTCCTGTTGCAACTTGTATTTTCAAAATGGAAATGAACGGAGCAGCTGTAAGTTCTGGTATGGGAACTTGTGGTTTTGTAGGACAGATTGGTGTTATAACAGGATGGTTTGAACCAAGTGAAGCCGCTATTGCAAATGGTGCAGCAGCTATTTCACCAAACTTTATGACATGGTTTGGTTTACTTATGGTTTGTTTTGTACTTCCTGGCGTTTTAAGCTGGGCATTTGGATTGTTATTCCGTAAAATCAACTGGATTAAACCAGGTGACCTTGCTCTTGAACCAGCAGCAGGTGCAGGTGCAAAAAAAGTTGTAGAAGAAAATAAAGAATAAAAATACAAATAAAAAGTTTTTTGGAGGATTGAATGAAAATCGAAACTAAAGTATTGCATTCTGGATATAAACCAGAAAATGGTGGGCCTGGAACAATTCCTATTGTACAGAGTACAACATATCGCTTTGACTCATGTGATCACGTTGCGGCTCTTTTTGACAAACCTACTGAATTCATGTATTCACGTTTTGCTAACCCAACTTGTGATGCAGTTGAAAAGAAAATTGCTGATATGGAAGGTGGCGTTGGCTGTATGCTTACATCTTCTGGACAGGCAGCTTCTTTACTTTCAGTTTTGAATCTTTGTTCTGCAGGAGACAGTTTTATTGCTTCTTCTTCAATTTATGGTGGAACAATCAATCTTTTTGGTTTTACATTAAAAAAACTTGGAATTGAATGTATCTGGGTTGATGTAAATGCTACTTATGATGAAATTGTAAAAGCCATTAAACCTAATACAAAATGTATTTTTGGTGAAACAATTGCAAATCCTGCTCTTACAGTTTTTGACTTTGAAATTTGGGCAAAAGCAGCACATGATAACAATCTTCCTTTAATTGTTGATAACACATTTGCAACACCATATTTGTGCCGTCCTTTTGAATGGGGCGCAGATATTGTTGTTCATTCTACAACAAAATATATGGATGGCCATGCAGTTCAGGGTGGTGGATGTATTGTTGATTCTGGTAATTTTGACTGGGAAAAAGCATACAAAGCAACTGGAAAATTTGCTGATATGATTGAACCAGATGAATCTTACCATGGTTTGAAATATGTTGGTGACTTTGGAAAGGCAGCATACATTGTAAAAGCCCGCACTCAGCTTATGCGCGACTTTGGTTGTTATCCTGCAGCACAGAGTGCTTTCTATTTGAACATGGGTCTTGAAACACTTCCTATTCGTATGGAACGCTACTGCCAGAATGCAAAAAAAGTTGCTGAATTCTTTAAAGCCAGCGATAAAATTGCAAAAATTGCTTACCCAGGACTTGAAGGGGATGCATACTATGAAAGAGCAAAAAAATATCTTCCACTTGGAACTTGTGGTGTAATTTCCATCAGTATTAAAGGTGGACGCAATGCTGCAGTTCGCTTTATGGATGCTCTTGAACTTTGTTCAGATGAAGTACACGTTGCAGATATCCGTACTTGTGTATTACATCCAGCATCTGCTACTCACCGCCAGCTTACAGACGAACAGTTGGTAGCTGCAGGAATTGACGGTGGTATGGTTCGTGTTTCAGTTGGTCTTGAAAATGTTGATGATATTATTGCCGACTTGAAAAAAGGATTGGCTGCTATTTAGAATTAATTATAAAAACAAGTCAGAAATGGGGATTTCAAAATCCCCATTTTTTTTATCCACAATTTTTTTATTTTTTGTCTAGTCTTAAATCCCTAAAATTACAAAAAAATTTAAAGTTTTTTTTGACTTTTTAAACAATTTTGTCATTTATGTGATATACTCATCTTTACAACCATTTATTAATAAAGTAGGAGCACTTGGTGAACAAGCACGACTTTCCACAGATTCATTTTTATGATCAGGATTTTGTGGACATTTACAGCAAAACATGGACTTGGGTTTCAGCATTTTGGATTAATCCAAAAACTGGCGAACAGGATAACGAAGGTCTTTTTATCTATCCTGAAAATTCCAAAAACATTATCAATCAGTTCGAATCTATTTTCTCATCATTCTTTTTAGTTTATTCAAATAGAAACTTTGACGCATGTAAAAATATAGACTACCTTTATGCACATCAGGAAGAAAATGGTGCTATTCGCTGTAAATATGACATTACAACAGATCAGCCTGTTTTAGACTCTGACAATCCAAATGGCATTGGTTTACCATTGTTTGCATGGGCAGAACACAATCTTTATCACAAATCAGCTAATAAACGCAGAATTAAAGAAGTAATGCCTTATCTGCAGAAATACATTAACTGGCTTGATGAAAACTTTAAACAGGAAAATGGTTTGTATGCCGTTCCAGCTTCTGTAAGTGGAATGACAAACTGTCCAAGACAGGAAGCTTTTTATCCAATCGACTTTAATGCCTGTATGGCAATTAATGCTAACTATATGGCAGCTCTTGGGGACATTCTTAACGATAAAGATTTAAGTTTCCAGTACAAGAGAATGTACTTTTCTATTAAGACAAGAATTAATTCCCTTATGTGGGATAATGATACAGGTTTCTATTATGACCTTGATAAAGACGGAAATAAACTTTCTGTTAAATCAATTGCATCATACTGGACAATGCTGGCTGAAATTCCAAATGCAGACAAAGCTGACAGACTTATTGAACACCTTAATGATCCTAATTCTTTTGGAACTGAACATCCATTCCCAACTTTAAGTGTTGATGACCCACACTTTAGCGAAGATGGAAACGGTTACTGTGGAAGTGTAATGCCAAGCTTTAACTTTATGGTAATTAAAGGTCTTGAAAAATACGGTCATTATGAACTTGCCAGAGAATGTGCAATCAGACATTTGTACTTTGTTCTTGAAGGACTTATGCCAAACGAAAATAAAGAACCTGGCGATTTATGGGAAGCATACCTTCCAAACAAAGAAGGTAAAGCAATGATGAAAAATAATCCTGATTTCCCAAAGAAACGCTACTTGGCAACTGCAGGTCTTTCTACTATTGCTCTGATGATTGAAAATGTAATCGGTCTTTCAATCAGTTTACCAAGAAAAACTGTAGACTGGATTATTCCAAACCTTGAAATTATGGGTATTGAAAATCTTTCCCTTAAACGAAACCTTATTACAATTTTAAGTAACAAGAGTTCCCGTGGCTGGGAAATCCAGATGGAAAGTGAAAAGCTTTACTACTTCACAATCAATATTATTGACCAGAAGCAAAAAACACTTCCTATTCCAGCTGGTAAATGTTCAATGCTTATTGATAAAATCTAAAACATTACAAACAGATGCACAAAGCACTTCAAAAATGAAGTGCTTTTTTTATTTTTTATTTTTTATTTCTTGTTTTTTAAGTAAATTTAATTTATTATTTAAGTAAATAAACACTATATACAGGAGATTTTTCCATGATTCATGAAATGTATTCTAAAAAATTAAAAGAATATGAAAAATTTATTACCAGAAAAAACAAAATTGACAAAAGTTTTTACAACGGCGTTTATAACCGCTATGTAAATCCTATCTTAACAAGAGATTCTCTCCCTCTCACCTGGAGATACGATTTAAACAAAGAAACAAATCCTTTCTTTATGGAACGCCTTGGTATAAATGCCATTATGAATTCTGGAGCAATCTTCCTCAATGGGAAATACTGCCTGGTTTGTCGTGTAGAAGGAAATGACAGAAAATCATTTTTTGCAGTAGCAGAAAGTCCAAATGGTATAGATAACTTTAGATTCCGTGACTATCCGGTTCAGCTGCCAGATACATGTCCAGAAGAAACTAACGTTTATGATATGCGCCTTACTCAGCATGAAGACGGATGGATTTATGGAGTTTTCTGTTCAGAAAGTAAAGATACAAGCAATCCTGATTTAGGAGCCGCAGTTGCAGCTGCAGGTATTGTCCGCACAAAAGATTTGGAACATTGGGAACGACTTCCTAACCTTGTAACAAAAAATTCTCCACAGCAGAGAAATGTCTGTCTTCATCCTGAATTTGTAGACGGAAAATATGCTTTCTACACTCGCCCAATGGATGATTTTATTAACACAGGAAGCGGCGGTGGAGTTGGTTTTGGGCTATGTGATGATATTACAAATGCTGTAATTGATGAAGAAAAAATCATTTCTAAGCGTGTTTACCACACTATTACAGAAGCAAAAAACGGGGCTGGTGCAACACCAATTAAAACTGAAAAAGGCTGGATTCACATTAGTCACGGTGTAAGAAATACTGCAGATGGTCTTCGTTATGTTTTGTATGTTTATGCTACAGACTTAAAAGATCCAAGTAAAGTGATTGCAGAACCAAGCGGTGTTTTCTTAGTTCCACTTGGAAAAGAACGCACAGGTGATGTTTCTAATGTAGTATTCAGTAATGGTGCCGTTGCAACTCACGGTAAAGTATTTATTTACTATGCATCATCTGATACAAGAATGCATGTTGCAACAACAACTATAGACCGACTGATTGATTACACATTCAACACACCAAGTGACCCACACCGTTCTCCAGACTGTGTAAAACAAAGATGTGAATTAATAAAGAAAAACCTGGAATTGTTGAAATAGGAAATACCTTTAATTTTTAATTCTTAATTTCTACAGCGCCTTGTCTTAAAACTTTTGGCAATCCATTTTCCATGGCCACCAGGGTAGAAGGGAGGGCGCCTTTTTTATCCCCATCATCTACTATAAGGGCAACTTCCTCTTCAAACTCTGCTGCAATTTCTGGAACTGTTTCAAGCACCGGACAGCCGCTTCTGTTTACACTGGTACTGTAAATTGGAGCTCCTGCTTGAATAACAATTTGACGCAGCCACAAGTCGCCGGGACATCTGAATGCAATGGTTGGATATCTTTTATAAAGTGGATGACTTTTTTTAGTATTTACAATAATTGTTAAAGCGCCAGGCCATTTTGAAAGAAGAGTTTGTGGAATATCATCATCAGTATATTTTTTAATATCCTCTGGGCATCCAATAAGCTGAATTAAAGGTTTTGTTTCTGACCGCCCTTTTATAGCTCTGATTTGTGCATCAGTTCCTTTGTCAAAAGGAATATCTTCTTCTAAAACAAGTCCGCTAAAACCATAAACTGTATCTGTTGGGATTACAACAATTTTGCCAGCCATTAAACTTTCTAAAACTAATGCAGCACCTTTTTCATCTTTTTTGCAAATCATTTCAATTTCCAGCTTTTTCCATCATAAATATAGACTGTTTCTTCGCAGTTTCCTTTTAAGCCTTTGCCCCAATATTCTGCTACACCACGCCCTTCTAAATAACAGGTAAGACCTGCAATTAAAGCTCCGTGAGCAACTAAAAGGATTTTTTTATCTTTATATTCCTTGTACAAAGGTTCTATTTCTGCCTGAACAAAAGCTTTTGTGCGTTCCATTAATGCCGGAAAAGTTTCTCCGCCAGCAGGAGGAACATATGATTCTGGTTTAGAAAAGAAATACTTTCTTGGATCATCTGTATTCATCCAATCATCATAAAAAAGCCCTTCCATGCCACCAAAACTGATTTCTTTAATTCTGTCATCACGAATAATCTGAATATTCTGATGCCCACGAATTAAACAGGCAGTTTCGTAAGCCCGGCTTAAAGGGGAAGAATAGATTTTTTCAAAATGAATATTTTCCTGTTCCAGACGCACCCCAAGTTTTCCTGCAAGTTCCCGTCCAATTTCATTTAATTCAATATCAATATTTCCCTGAAACTTTTTTAATTTATTCCAGTCTGTTTCTCCGTGTCTTACAATATAAAGTTCCATAAAAACCTCTGTCTAAAATCTTAATCTGCGCAAATGAGAAATTTTACTTACTACAAAACCTTCAATATTGTCATCTGGCACAATGCTTATTCTGGCAATTGCTTCTGCAGTCTGTTTTATTAAACTGATTGGTTTTCCAATAATTTTTATATATTTACCAGACTGAAGTGAATCTGGAAGTGTGATTTCCATTAAATCTCCAGCTGCTATTGCTGACTCTATTAAATGAACTTTTCCGCTGTAATTTATTCCTTCTGCTTCCAGAATTTCTGAACGAACAAAAGCTTTTTTAAGATGTTCTTTTGAAATAATCATTCTCTGATTAATTCTGTTTAAAAGATTTTCGCTTGCAGTTTTTTCCAGATTCATAGATGCAAGTTCTGTGCGAAGTTCTTTTATAAGTTCTGCAGCAGGAGCAAAATTAAAAGCAGGTTTTTCTTTATCATCAAAAACAAAAGGTGTTCCCTTTTTTAAAAGCGGGAATGGAAGTTTTTCACCCTGACCAATTGTATTTTTTACTTTGCCCATAAAATCAAAACCGCTTTCATTTATAAAATCTTTAATTTCACCAGTTGGCGGTACATCAAGAAGATAAATGCCTTCTGCAAGTTTTTCTTTTATGTGTTTTTTAATGCGAGGATTGTTTTCTGCAATCTGGATATTATTTCCCGAAACTCTAAGAATATATCCGTAATAAATCATGGCTGAAATATAACTGTTATGCCATTCTTCTATAGACATTTTTAAGTTTTGAGGAAGTTCGTAATTTGAATAATTTTCCAGTAATTCAAGAATCTGTTGTGGAGAAAGACCTTTGTCAAATCCGGCACAAACAGACTGCTTTGTAATAACAAATTCAGAAACAACAGAAAAATGATTAATCTGAAGAAAATGAGTTAATGGTAAAAGTTTTGCAAGTGAAAGACCTGGTAAAATTGTTACTGTATATGTTGAATCAATATTTAAAACCTTTTCCATACCAGGATGCAAGTTAGAAGAAAGAGAAGCTTTATATACAGCAAGACCTTTTTCATCTTTACCAATTTCCTGAAGCAAACCAAATTCTATGGCAGCCTCTAACATTAATTCTACCAGATTGCCGGCCTGCTGGGTTACATAATCTTTTTCTTTATGAGCCGCTTCCAGTATCTGTGAAAATCTTGAACTGCCGCTTATAGAACTTATTTTTGTATTTGAAGCACATAAAAATGCCAGTTTTGTAATTGCAGGAATTGTATAACCTGTTTCTGGAATTGAAGAAAAAGTATCTAGTAAAAGCTGAGCCTGTTTTTTTAATCCGTCTCTACTGAATCTGGAACAGGCTGCGGCACATAAAAATGCCATTTGAATGTCTGTAGAAAGTTCGCAGAATAATTTCATGCGTTCCACATCTACTTCCATTTTTCGTTCCCCTTCTTTTACAAGAGAAAGATTTACAAAAGCATTCATTAAAAGCTGAAGACATTTTCCTTTACCAGGAAAAATCTGTTCCATTTTTGTAGCATCAGTTTTTTTGATTGTGCCGTCATTTTTGCAGGAACAACCATAAACGTTTAAAAATGAAATAAAAGCTGCAAGAAAATTAGGACTCAGCTGGAAAATATCGTCAAAATTTGCAGAAACCACGCTGCTGCTGGCAAGTATATTTGAAACGCTTATAAATGGCAGTAACCGGTCAATTACAAGAGGATTTATTCTGTAATACTCTTTTCCCGAATATTTATCTTTTTGAACAAAAAGAATCAGGCGTGAAACAAGGTTTGAAAGTTCTGTATATATTTCACTAAATTGAAAATCTCCGGCAAAAAAATCTGTAAGTGTTTCTTTTGTAGGATTATCTGTATAAAAAATTGCAGAAAGAACAGCTATATCAAAACTGTCCAGCAGATTTATAAGATGTTCCTGATTTTCCTTATTATGAATAAAACTTGCCAGTTGTTCTGTAAGGCGCTGCTTATTATATGGAGTTTTAATTTCTCCAAGATAAAGCCGCATTAAATCAAAAAAATGAGCATCTTCCAGAGCAAGAATAGATTCCTGCCATTCTGAAATTGTTGTCTTATAAATCATTTACATCTCCACTGTAGCGAACAATGCGGTATGCATACCCTTGTTCTGCCAGGAATTTCTGTCGGTTTGAACCAAATTCTTCTTCTACAGTGTTACGAGTGATTAAAGTAAAGAATTTAGATTCTCTTTCTTTTGGTCTTAATATGCGGCCTAAACGCTGTGCTTCTTCCTGTCTGCTTCCAAATGTTCCACTAATTTGAATAGCAACAGAAGCATCTGGTAAATCTATGGCAAAGTTTGCAACTTTAGAAACTACAAGAACACGGATTTTTCCAGCACGGAAATCATTATAAATAAGATCCCGCTGAGCAGTTGGCGTTTTTCCAGTGATAATTGGTACATTTAGAATTTTTGCAATTTCTTCCAGCTGGCTTAAATATTGTCCTATAACAAGAATTTTGTCGTCGGCATATTTTTCAATTATTTTTTGAACTACTGGCAGCTTGTCAGGATTTTCACTGGAAATTCTGTGTTTTTCCCTTGAATTTGCAACTGCATAATCAATTTCACAACTAACAGGCAAATCAACACGAACTTCTACACATTCTGCAGTAGCAATCCAATGGTCTCTTTCCAATTCTTTCCATGGAACATCATAACGCTTTGGACCAACAAGACTAAAAACATAACCTTCGCAACCGTCTTCTCGAACAAGAGTTGCAGTAAGTCCTACTCGTCTTACAGCCTGAAGTTCTGCTACAACTCTGAATACAGGAGCTGGCAGCATATGAACTTCATCATAAATAATTAAACCCCATGGCCGTTCATGGAAAATAGAAAAATGAGGATATGGACCGTCTTTTGTAGGACGCCAGGTTAACACCTGATACGTTGCTACAGTTACCGGCTTAATGTCTTTGTTTTCCCCAGAATATTCAGCAATCTGGTCTGCAGTTAAATCGGTTTTATCCAGCAATTCGTCTATCCACTGGTGAACGGCAGAAATGTTTGTTGTAATAATAAGAGTTGAAGTTTTAAGTAAATCCATAATTGTCATTCCGACAATTGTTTTACCAGAACCACAAGGAAGCACAATTGTTCCAAAACCTGTTCCAGGACCTTTATCTCCAATAAGTGCATTTGCAGAATTTTTCTGATATTCACGAATTTCAAGTTTTTTACCGGCAAGTGTGGTTTCCCTTAAATTAATCTGGAGAGGTTCTCCGTCTCTTAAAGTAACTTCATCTTTTACCGGCCATCCAGCTTGAAGTAAAAGCTGCTTTACTGTACCACGGTCTGTAAGCTTAAGTAAAAAACTTAATTGTGGAGTTTTTTCACCCTCATTAGAAATAATTTCTTGATCCAGTTCGTTTTTAAGAAATATTTTTTTTACAGAAGGATTTGCAGCAATTTCTTTATAAACAGGAATAGAATCTGCAACAAGATAAAGATATTTTTCTATTACGAATTTACATTCTTCTTCATTTTGCTGGTTATCTTCTTCTGATTTTTTTTCATCTTTTACAATCTGATTTGGATTTACAGGAACTTTTACTTCTGGACCTTCAATCAGACGAAGTTTTCCAAATCTGCTGCTTATTTCATTAATCCACATAACAATTGACTGTGGAACGTCATAGCGGGCATATTTTTGCAAAACCGCAACAGCATCCTGGGCACTAAAACCTGCGCTGGCAGCATTCCATAAAGAAAGTGGAGACAATTTATATGTATGTAAATGTTCAGGTGATTTTTCCAATTCTGCAAAAGGGATAAGAGCATTGCGGCATTCATCTGCTAAAGGAGCGTGAACATCCAGTAAAAGAGAACGGTCTCCCTGAACTATTAATGGGTTTTCAAAATTCATAGTAACGAATCATTATAGCAAAAATTAAGGCTTAATAAAAGAGATATGAAAATAAAGAGGATGTTATAAAACTGTGTTTATATTTATATTCCATTATGATTTGGTTGTTGGTATAATACCTTATATGGGTAAATTTAAACTAAATTTAGAACTCTTCTGGTCTTTTTTTAAGATTGGTGGAATGACTTTTGGGGGCGGACTTACCATGCTGCCAATGCTTGAACATGAACTTGTTTCTAAAAAGCAGTGGGTAACCGAAGAAGAACTTTTGGACTGTTATGCTATAGGACAGTGTACTCCCGGTATTATTGCGGTAAATACAGCTACATTTGTTGGTTATAAAAAGGCAAAAGTTCCTGGTGGCATTTTTGCTACATTGGGAATGGTTTTTCCTTCTATTCTGATTATTACTATTGTTGCAATGTTCCTTAAAAATTTTATGGACAATGTATGGTTCCAGCATGCACTGCAAGGAGTTCGTGGCGTTGTTTGTGCCTTGCTTGCAAACACTGTTATTAATCTTTGTAGAAAAAGCATAAAAAATCTGTTTACTGCCATTGTATTCATTGCAATTCTGGTTTTAGGCTTCTTTACAAAAATACCAACTATTGTGCTGGTATTGATTGCAGCTGCAGCAGGAATTATTGCAGATTTAATAAAAACAAAAATGGAAGCAAAAAAAATAAAAGAACCTGCTTCTGATTCTATAGAAAATTCACAGGAGGACAAAAATGTTTAATGTTTCTCTTGCTCTTTTAGTATTCTGGGAATTTTTTAAGATTGGACTTTTTGCTGTTGGTGGCGGTCCTGCTACCCTTCCATACTTAATGGATCTTACAAATAAATTTGACTGGTTCACCATGGAAGAACTTACAAACATGATTGCCGTAAGTGAATCTACACCAGGTCCTTTGGGAATTAATATGGCAACTTATGTTGGTTACCAGACACTGGGACCTTTGGGCGGTGCTATAGCAACTTTAGGACTTGTAACACCAAGTTTATTTATTATTTGTCTTATTGCAGCTTTTTTCACCAAATTCAATAAAAACCGTTTTGTTCAATCAGCATTTTCTACAATCAGACCTGCCGTTGCTGCAATAATTGCAGTTGCAGTTTACAGCATATGTCAGGTATCTTTGTTTAAAATTTCACCTTCAGCTGTTATACCACAGTGGAATCTGATTATATTTTCAATAATCACCCTTGCACTTTTACAGCTTAAGCCTTTAAAGAAGATACATCCATTCATGTGGTTTGTAATGGGTGCAATTGTAGGAATGATATTAAAATTTTAGGAAGGATAATATGAAAAAATTATTACTTACTTTAACTGCGGCTTTATTTTTATTTGTTGCATGTGGAAATCCAAGTGCATCAAATCCTTCAAAACCAACAATTACTGCTAAAAATCTGCCGGAAAAAGTTCTTTTTGCAGAAATTAACAGTGATGCTGATTTTAAAGCATTTTTAGCACAAAATGGTGTTTCTTCTACAAATGAACTTGGGGAATTTGTTAATAAACGAATCCAAAAAGATTATCCTGGAGTAAAAATAACAGCTTATACTCCATCGGCAGGCTGTTCTGCATTTATTGCTCCATCTAAAGATGGCGGTTTTTATGCAGGTCGTAACTTTGACTTTAATGCAAACTTAGTACCAAATGTTATGATTATCAGAAACAAACCTAAAAATGGAGATTATGCTTCTGTTTCAACATTTAA
>JAKSTH010000031.1 GCA_024402655.1 Treponema sp.
TATTTTTAGGAGATTTATTTGAAAGGATTAATTATAGCTGGAACAAACAATTTGTTTACAGTTGAATGTGATGACGAAATTACAAGAAACTGCACCATCAAAGGCAAGGTTTTAAAATCTGACAAACAGTTTTATAATCCTCTTGCTCCTGGTGATGTTGTTGAAATTGAAATTGATCCTCTAAATGATGAAAAAGGACAGATTCTTTCTCTGGAACCAAGAAAAAATACTTTCCTCCGCTGGAATGTAAAGGGAAGATGTCCTCAGCTTTTAGCAAGTAATCTTGATTATTTAATTCTTGTAACAACTCCAGATGAACCACCATTCAGACCTCGCTTTACAGATAGAGCTTTGGCTCAGGCTGAACATCAGGGAATTACTCCTATTGTTGTCTGCAATAAATGGGACCTTGCAGAAGCAATGCAGGAAGATGGCCGTCAGGAATTATATGAAGAAATAGAAAAACGATTAAATATTTGGGAAGATTTAGGATATAAAGTGCTTAGACTTTCTGCAAAAACTGGTGAAGGAATGACAGAATTTGCAGAATTGCTGGAAAATCATCTTTCGGCATTTGTTGGACAGTCAGGCGTTGGAAAATCTAGTTTGATTAATGTTATGGACAATTCCTGTGTATTAAGAACAGGTAGTCTTTCTAAAAAATATGGAAGAGGAAGTCACACTACTACAAAAGGGACTTTAATTCATCTTACTTTGAACGAAACTTTAACAGAAGGGGTTCAGGGCAGAAAGGCAAATATTATTGATACACCGGGAATCAGACGCTTTGTTCTTGATGACATTGAAGCTGGAGATGTAGCACTTTATTTTAGAGAATTTGAGCCTTTTGTTGGAAAATGCAAATTCGGGCTCAATTGTAAACATCTTACAGAACCAGAATGTGCTGTGCGCCAGGCTGTTGAAGACGGTTATATTACAGAAGAACGCTACGACAGTTGGGCAAGAATCAGCGAAGAAATTAGAACTGGTTCATGGTCAGACTAATGAATACAAAAGCTTTAACAGAAATTGATTATTTTAGAATACGTGATGAGGTAGCAGGTTACTGTGTTTCAGAAGAAGCTAAACAGGTAATGCTGAAAAAAGAACCTCTTGTAAAATCACAGGAAATTGAAAACTTAAAAAACATGAGCCGGGAATGGGTTGAATATTTACATGTTACACATTCCAGTCCACTTTCCGGTTGGGAACCAATTCATCCTCTTTATGCAGTTATTAAAACAAATGGTGCAGCTCTTACTTTGGAGCAGGTTCATTTTTTGGGACAGTTTGTTTTAAGTGTAAAAAAAGTAAAAGAAGGAATTGAGTATCACAAAGTTGAATTAAAACTCAAGCTATTGTCACAGGAAACGGAAAAACTTCCAGACATGACAGAAACAGAAAAAAAGATTTTCCGCATTATTACTCCAGATGGAGAATTACGGGATTTACCAGAAATTTCTGCCATTAGAAAAGCAATTGCCAGCTTAAATGCAAAAATTAAAACTATTATGCAGGGATTCACTTCTGACCAGAAGCTTTCTACTGTTCTTGAATCTACAGTTCCGGTTTTAAGAAACGGAAGACAGGTTCTGGCAGTAAAGTCAAATCAGCAGAACAGAATTCCAGGAATTATTCACGAAGTAAGTCAGTCTGCTCAAACTGTGTATATTGAACCAGAAGCTGCTGTGCGTTGCAGTAATGAACTTATTCAAAAAGAACATGAATTGCAGCAGGTAATAAAAAGAATCTTAACTGAACTTACCATGAGTCTTCAGCCAAGTATTCCAGACTTTAAAACTGCGCTTCCTGTTATGGAATTATTGGATCAGACTTTAGCTGCTGCCCGCTGGGGAAATGAACATAATTGTATTTATGCACTTCCTTGTGGAGGCGAACCACCATTACTTTCACAGGCCCGTCATCCTTTATTGGGAGAAAAGGCTGTTCCAATAGACATTCGTTTTATGACTGGAAAAAATATTCTTATAATTACAGGACCAAATACTGGTGGTAAAACAGTTTCTCTAAAAACTTTTGCTCTTTTTGCCATGCTGAATCAGACAGGTTTTCCTATTCCTGCTGCAGAAGGTTCCAGACTTCCTGTTTTTTCAGATATTTTTGCTGATATTGGTGATGATCAGTCTTTAGACCAGAGTCTTTCAACTTTTAGTGGCCACATGAATAATATTGCCCAGGCTGTAAGTAAAGCAAATGCCACCACTTTAATTTTGCTGGACGAACTTGGAAGCGGAACAGATCCTCAGGAAGGTACTGCAATTTCCATGGCGGTTTTAGATAAACTGATTGAAGCAAAAGCTTTTGTTCTTGTAACAACACATCAGGGGATTCTTAAAAATTACGGATACACAAATCCTGCCTGTGTAAATGCCAGCGTAGAATTTGACACAAATACGCTTTCTCCTTCATATCATCTTTTAATGGGTGTTCCAGGAGAAAGTCATGCGTTAGACATTGCTCAAAAAAATGGTCTTCCAAAAGATATTGTAAAAGCTGCTCGTAATTATATTGCAACAGAACAAGCAGATGTTTCAGCTCTTATTCGTGGATTAAATCGCAAGCATATTGAATTAAATAAAGTTCAAAAAGCTGCAGAAAGCGAAAAAAAGCAGGCATTGGAAAAGTCTCTTAAGCTTAAAGAAAAAGAACTGGAACTTCGTAAAAAGGAACACAACTTAAAAGAAGGAAAGCAGCAGGAATTAAATGACTTTTTAATTCACAGTCGCCGTCAGCTGGAAAATCTTGTGCGTACTTTAAAAGAAGGGGAAGTTACAAGAGAAAAAACTCTGGCTGTAAAACAGTTTATTTCAGAACTTGAAAAAGATACAAAGCGTTTTGAAGATAAATTTGAAGAAGAAGAAGTTAAACTTGTAAAAGCCGAAGAAGAATTTGCAAAAGAGCTTGCAAAACAGAAGCATACTCCAAGTAATAAAAAAACAAAGAAAAAGATGAGCAATGCTGAAGCATTAAAAACAGCAACTTCTAATTTTGTTTCTGTCAATCCAGAGAAACCTGCTTTATTTGCCAGTGAACCTCTTGAGTTTAAAGAAGGTGCATATGTAGTTGCTGGTAATAATCAGAATCAGGGTGTGCTTGTAAAAGAAGAAAAGAAAGGTGTATGGCAGGTTCAGTTTGGAAGTTTGAAAATGTCTATGAAACAGAAGGATTTAAAACTTGTAAATAAAAAAGAAAGTAATACACCTTCTATTTCTTATGAACTTTCTGGCTTTGAAGCTGGCGGTAACTATGTTATTGAAAAAGATACTCCAAGACCTGTTTTTGAACTGCGTCTTCTTGGTATGCGTGCAGAAGAAGCTATAAAAGCTCTGGAACGCCAGATTGATTTGTGCGTGCTTAATAACTTCCTTCACTTTAGTGTTATTCACGGAAAAGGGGATGGTGTTTTGCAGCAGGCCGTAAAAGACTATCTTTCAAATTGTCCTGTTGTAAAAGAATTTAATTTTGCACCGGCAGAAGATGGTGGAGCTGGTAAAACTTATGTTTTACTAAATTAGAAAATAGATGTAGAATATATTGTCAAAAGTTATAATAAAAAAGTTTTTCTTAAATTAATAATTTTTTTTACAGGAATAATAATGTTCGAAAAACTTAATTATTATATTTTTGGAGAGGCAATAACAGTCCTCTTTTCTATAATTCTTTTATACAATGTACTTAATTCATTTTCCCCTTATGAAAAAAAGCACAGACTCTTTTTATATGCAGTAATAAGTTGTTTTCTTTCATCTCTTTTAGATGTAATTTCGGTTTTCTGTACAACCTTCTACACAGTGGTAAATCCTCAGGTAACTATGGCCATTCAAAGTTTCTTTTATGCCATGCTTATTATGACACCATTGTGTCTTGCAGGTTATGCTTTAGAAATGGCTTTTGCAGGTAGAACTACTGTTGCCCATTATTTTTCAATGATAGTTTACACCTGTTATTTGATTCTTCTTCTTATCAACAGTAAAACTGGCTGGATATTTAAGGTTGACCAGGTTTTAGGGTATCAGAAAGGTCCATTAAAAAACATTACTTATATCTTAGCAGTAATGTACATGGCAATAATTGAAATAACTCTTTTCCCACGAAGGAACCGTCTGGCAAAAAGAATGTGCGTAACTATTATGCTGTACCCTGTTATTGGTATAAGTGTACTGGTGATTCAGTTTCTCTATCCAAAAATTCTTCTTACAGGGGCTTCTTCTTTGGCAGCATTATTACTGTGTTATCTTACAGTTCAGTCTGACATGCTGGATTTTGATATGGTAACCGGTTTAATGAGTGAACATAAACTGGAAAAACATCTTCAGCTGAAAAATACAAAGGGAATCTTATTTATTATTTCAATTGAAAATCTGGAAATTTACCGAAACAGCCTTCTTTTAACACAATACAATGAACTGCTTCTTACAATAAGTAAAATGTTCCAGAAACTGTTTTCATCTGCTTATTATATAAATGGCAGATTTGCAGCAGTAGTTCCAACCGAAGAAATAGCAAAACAAAATTATGAAGAAATGAAAACTTTCTTTGAAGATTTATATTTTAAAGGTCCTATAAAACTTACTGTTCCTGTAGAAAATTATGGAGTTGCTCTTGCTTTTGACAAAGGTGAAAAAAATTACACAACCATAAAAACTATTATAGAAAATCTGCTTCTTAAGGCAAAAATAAGCGGTAAAAAAGCAATCCAGTTCTGTGATGATTCTGTTCTGGCCGAACTTGCTAAACAGGAAAAAATTTACGAAATTTTAAAGAAAGAATTGAATCTGGAATCTAAAAAGTTTTCTGTTCATTATCAGCCAATTTACAGTGTTAGTGAAGGAAAATTTCTTTACATGGAAGCTCTTTCCCGACTTCAGGATGATGAAATGGGTCCAATTTCTCCTGTTGAATTTGTTCAGGTTGCAGAAAGCAAAGGGCTTATTGAACAGCTTGGAAATATTGCCTTTGAAAAAATCTGTAAGTTTATTTCAGATAACAGGGGTGTTGTAAATGCAGTTTCCATCAACTTTTCAGTATACCAGATGACAAATCCAAATCTGGTTCATAATGTATTAAATACAATTGCCAAATATGGTCTGGATCCAGAAAACATTATTATGGAAATTACAGAAAGTATTTTTATAGAAAATTTTGAACTGGTTTCTAAAAATATGAAAGAACTTTCTCAGGCTGGCATTAAGTTCTATCTTGATGATTTTGGTAACGGATATTCGAATCTGGCAAATGTTGTAAATCTGCCATTTTCTACTATAAAGATGGACCGCTCACTGGTTCTTTCCATGGAAAATTCTACAAAAAATTATGATTTGTTTGCAAACCTTGTTAGTACATTCAAAGGTGCAGATTTGAATGTTCTTGTAGAAGGGGTAGAAACAGAAGCGCAAAGCGTTATGGTAAAAAAAGCTGGTGTAGATTATATCCAGGGCTTTTTGTACAGCAGACCTCTTAATGAAGAAGCCTGCTTAAAATTACTTAGAAGCTTATAATTTCTTCGTAAACCTGAATTGCAAACTGGTCGGTCATTCCAGAAATGTATTCTACAATACACTTTGTATAAGATTCTTCATCATTAACATCAAAAACTACAGGTGTGTTGTAGTGAAGAATAGGTCTTTTATCTACAAAATTCTGTTTTGCAGTAGAATAACTTCTGTAATTAGAATGTTTAATAAGCCAGTCTTCAAAAGTAGAGCACAAAGTAGGATATATTCTTAGTGCCTGATCTACCCGGCCAGTTTTTACATACATATGGGTTTTAAGCAAAGTCCGGAATAAAGTTTTAATAATGTTTTCAGCATAAATCTGGAATTCCTGAAGTCTCCAGTGATTATAAATGTGGGCAAAATTAAACTTTTTAAGTTCCAGAATAAAATTAAAGTATTCCTGAGAAAAACAAAGGCCTTTTTCAGGAGAACTTTGTTCACATAAATCTACAATTAAATCATTAATAAGTACTGTTGTATTTACGGCTTTTCCACTTCTTAAAGCATGGGCACCTTTTTTTTCAAAGCCCAAAGTTGAACCTACAATTTCCCTTAGCTGGCGGTAAGAGGTCATGTCTAAAATGTGATACGCTCTTGCATCTTCAATGTCTCGCCCTAAAAATGCAATTTTATCAGAAATTTTAACAACACAACCTTCCCAGGTATAAGGCTGAACAACACCAGGGCGCTTCATAGAATATAAATCTATAGCTTCGTCTCTTGGTTTTATGCCCTGCTGGTCAATTTCACCACAATGGCAGATTAAACCGTCTCTTACTCCATAAGTAAGATTCAATGGCTGATATATTCCATTTGGATCTTGTAAAGATTCTATGTAATCTGCAAAGAAAAGACTGTTTCTTTCATGCCAGAATTTTTTAGGTGCATTAAGACCTTCTTTTTGTTTAAGCAGGCTGTTTAAGCAATCTTCTCCGTGGTGGCCAAAAGGGGCGTGTCCCATATCATGACCGGTGGCAATTGCCTGTGTAAGCTGAACATTCAAACCAAGATATTTTGAAATTGTACAGGCAACAGAAGCTACATGATTAACATGTTCCATTCTTGTACAGATGTGGTCATTGTGTGGAGCAAAGAAAACCTGTGTCTTGTGTTTAAGACGGCGGTATGCTTCACAATGTAAAATACGGGTATAATCTCTTTCAAAATCCGTACGGATATCATTGTTTCTGGAATAGATTGGTATTTCTCTTTTAATTGACTGTTCCCACTTTGGAGAATCTTCTGAACATCTGACACTATAAAATGAATTCTGCATATTTGTATTATAACCCATAACGAAAAATTTTTTATTTTTTTTTATATTTTTTTGTAACCTTTTTATTCCTATGTCCTTTAATTAGTGTATTCGATAGCAGATAATGCTAATGTAGCGACGAATATTCATGAGATACGAGAAAAAAATGTGTTTTAATTTGGTCTAAAGACTGCCGTTTTATCCTCCTTTGCGGCAGTCTTTTTTTTGTCTTTTTACCTTCATCATACCCCTGAATCGGAAGCTTTACTAATCATCTCTAAAATCTGTTTAAATTTGTATAAAGTAATGAAATTTGGTAAAATAGAGCCATGGTAATATCATCAATCGATTTGAAAAACGGACACGTAGTCCAGTTAAAAAATGGTAAGGAATTAGTTCTTCAGCGTGATGATGCAGAAGACTTAATCCGTCAGTTTGACATGTATGGCGAAGTTGCTGTAATTGACTTGGATGCAGCTTTAGGTAATGTAGATGCAAAAGGTAATACAGTAAATACTCCTTTATTAAAATCATTACTCCATCATGGAAACGTTAGAACTGGTGGTGGTATTAGAACTGTAAAGAGAGCAAAAGAACTGGTTTCCCTTGGTGCAGAAAAAGTTATTATTGGTAGTTCTGCATGGAAAACAGATCCAAAACCAGGAGAATCTGTTCTTAATGAAGATTTCTTAAATGAACTTGCTGCTGCAATTGGTAAAGACAGAATTATTATTTCTGTAGATGCAATTAACGGAAAAATTGCAGTAAAAGGATGGACAGAAACTGTAAACATTCCTTTAGTAGAAGGCGCAAAACAGGCTCAGAAATTCTGTTCAGAACTTCTTTTTACTTGTGTTGAAAAAGAAGGCTGTATGCAGGGCACAAACATGGATTATGTAAAACAGGTTAGAGATGCTGTTTCTTGCCGTGTTGTTGCAGCTGGTGGTGTTTCTTCTGTAGAAGAAATTGCAGCTTTGGAAAAAATCCATTGTGATGTTCAGCTTGGCATGGCTTTATATACAAATAAAGTTTCTTTAAATGATGCATTTGCTGCATGTATGAACTTTGAAAAATCGCCTTTAATTCCTGTTATTGCACAGAGTGTTAATGGTGAAGTTTTAATGCAGGCATTTACAAATAAAGAAGCTTTGCTTAAAACTTTTGACTGCAAAAAACTTACTTTCTATAGCCGTTCAAGAAACGAATTATGGACAAAAGGTGAAACCAGCGGAAACTTTTTGGAAGTAGTAAAACTTCGTGCTGACTGCGACAGAGACTGTATTCTTGCAACTGTTATTCCAACTGGCCCTGCGTGCCATACTGGTTCATGGACATGTTTTAAAACTGCTCCAGATGAAGCTTCTTCTATGGGTCGTTTATATAATGTTATTGCAGACCGTTTTGCAAATCCTAAACCTGGTAGTTATACTGCAACTCTTGATGCAAAAAGAGTTCGTGAGAAGGTAGAAGAGGAAGCAGAAGAACTTTGTGAAGCAGATTCAAAAGATGAAGTTATTTGGGAAGCTGCCGACTTACTTTATTTTGTAAATGTACTTATGTACAAAGAAGGCGTAACTTGGAAAGATGTCTATGATGAATTAGACCGTCGCCACAAGGAAAAGTAATTTGTTTCCTCTTAACGACACAGTATGATTTAAGGGGAAGGAGATGTTATTATGATTAAAATTCAAAAAATAAATGAAATAGAACCTGATTTTTTTCAGGGAAGAACTTTTGGAGAATCTAATGAAGTTGTAACTTCTGTTCTTGATGAAGTTCGCTCAAAAGGAGATGCAGCCCTTAGAATTTATGGAAACAAGTTCGACGTTTCTGTTCCTGCAACTTTCGAAGTTCCTCAGGAAGAATTAAAAGCTGCTGCAGAAAAATTAAAGATTCAGAAAAGAGACATTTATGATGCTCTTGTTTACTCTCACGACTTAGCACTTAAATTTGCAAAATTACAGAGAAATACTTTTACAGATTTTGAAGAAGAAATTGAAAGCGGTATTTTTGCAGGACAGAAAACAATTCCAGTTGAAACTGCCGGTTGTTATGTTCCAGCAGGCCGTTTCCCATTGGTTTCTACTGTAATTATGACTGTAACTCCAGCTGTTGCTGCCGGAGTAAAAAATGTAATCATGTGTACTCCACCTAGAGTTCACCCGGATGATAAAATTGAAGCTGGAAAAACAGGAAGTGGAATTCCTGGAAAAGCTTTTGCTGGCGGAAAACCTTATGCAGATGAAGGAATTATGGCTGCCGCATATATTTGTGGAGTAAATCACCTTTATGCAGTAGGTGGTTCTCAGGCTATTGGTGCTATGGCATATGGTACAGCTTCAATTCCAAAAGTTGATGTAATTGTTGGTCCTGGAAATAAATTTGTAGCTTCTGCAAAAAGAGCAGTTTATGGAACTGTTGGTATTGATATGGTTGCGGGGCCTACAGAAGTGCTTGTTATTGCAGATAAAACAGCTAAACCTGAATGGGTTGCTGCAGATTTACTTGCTCAGGCAGAACACGATGTTGTTGCTCAGAGTGTACTTGTTACAGACAGCATGGATCTGGCACAGGCAGTAAGTAATCAGATTGAAGAACAGCTTGAAACATTAACTACAAAAGCAATTGCACGCCAGAGTATAGACACTTATGGAAAAATTATTGTTGTAGATAATCTTTCTGAGGCAGTAGAAATTGCAAACAAAAAAGCACCAGAACACCTGGAACTTGCTATGGAAGAAGGCTCTTTAAGAGATACATTCCAGAAAGAATTATGTAATTATGGTTCTTTATTCATTGGTCACAGTTCTGCAGAAGTATTTGGTGATTATGCTGCAGGAATTAACCACACACTTCCAACTTCTGGTTCAGCCAGATTTACAGGTGGATTAAGTGTTCGTATGTTCTTAAAAACTGTTACAACTTTAAGAGTAGACGGAACAAAATCAGGTTCTGTAAAAAGTGCGGCAGCAGCAGGCTATATGGGTGATGTAGAAGGACTTTCTGGTCACGCAAAAGCTGCAAGAATTAGATTGGAAACAAAATAAGGTTTACTATGATTTTAAATATTACAAAGTTAGGTGAAGATGTTTTAAGACAGGTTGCACAGCCTGTTCCAGAAGTAAATGATGAAATTCGTCAGTTAGCAGAAGATATGTTTGAAACAATGATTGAAGCAGACGGAGTTGGTCTTGCTGCTCCACAGATTGGAAAAAGCATTCGTATGTTTGTTCTTATTGCTGATGATGAAGTGCGTCGTGTATTTATCAATCCTCAGATTATAAAAACTTCAGAAGAAAGATGTGATTATGATGAAGGTTGTTTAAGTATTCCTCAGATTTACGAAACAATTTCCAGACCTAAAAGCATTACAGTTCAGGCAACAAATGAACAGGGAAAAAACTTTGTTTTAGAAGCAGATGGTTTTTTAGCTCGCATTATTCAGCACGAATATGATCATCTGGATGGTATTTTATATATAGATCGTGGTGATAAAGATTTTGCAGAAAAAACAGTTGAACAGTTCAAAAAAAGAGCTGAACGTGCTGCAAAAAAAGAAAAAGAAAAAGAAGCAAAAGCCAGAAAAATAGCTGCAAAAATTGCGGCTAAAGAACAGAAAAAGGCAAATAAATAAAATTATATGAAGATTATTTATGCCGGAAGTCCGGAAGCATCGAAAATTACTTTAGAATATCTCTATAATAATCAGGCTGAATATGGTTTTGAAATTGCAGGTGTAATTTCTAATCCAGATACTGCTAAAGGACGTCATAAAGAATTGACTCCAACTCCAGTGGCAGCTTTTGCTCAGGAAAAAGGCTTAAAAGTATTTAAACCAGAACATCTTTTAACTCCAGAAAGAGAAGAAATTCAGTCTTTAGGTGCAGATTTACTGGTTAGCTTTGCTTACGGTCATATTTTTGGACCAAAATTTCTGGCTGTTTTCCCAATGGGAGGCATAAATCTTCATCCTTCGCTTTTACCAAAGTATAGAGGTTGTACTCCAGTTCCAGCTGCAATTAAAAATAGAGACAGTCAGACTGCTGCAACAATTCAGACTTTGGCTTTAAAAATGGATGAAGGTGATATTCTTGCACAGGAAATCATTCCGTTAAATGGAACTGAAAATGGGGAAGAATTGTTAAATCACAGTGCCGAACTTGGTGGAAAATTGATTCTTGAATTAATAAAAGATGCAGCCCAAAAAGGAAGCCTTAAACAAGGGGTTTCTCAAACAGGCGAATCATCGTATACTAATATATTGACCAAAGAAGACGGCCGCATAAACTGGAATGAGTCTGCCGCTGAAATTGAAGCTAAAGTCCGTGCTTATTTTCCAAATCCTGGAACATGGGCTTTAGAAAATGGTCTGCCTTTAAAAGTATTAAAAGCTTCTTTTATAGAAGAAGACAGCTATCCACAGGCAAAACCTGGTACAGTTGTAGAATTTAATAAAGGAAAAGGCATTTTAGTAAAAACTGGAAATGGACTTCTTGCTCTTCTGGAACTACAGAGACAGGGCAAAAAGAATATGATGTATAAAGATTTTATGAACGGCGCCCGCGATTTTGTGGGTACAGTCTTAGAATAGAAAGTTATTCTGTCAGGAGTAAAATGAGTATGAAAAAATTATTCAATCGAATCAGCGTTGCAGAAAATTATGAAAAAGTTCAGGAAAATATTCCTGCTCTTGTAAAAACTGTAATTGCATCTTTACTGCTTATGGTATTGGTTACACTTACCGTATTCTTTATTCGTGTAAAAGGTGCTGAACAGGTTCTTGTTCCTAATGTTGTAGGTATTCAGCTGGAAGATGCAATTGTTGAACTTCAGATAAAGCAGTTGTATCCAAAAGTAAAATTACGTTATACAGATGATGGTATTGAAAAGGGTGTAATTCTTGAACAGAGTCCTTCTGCAAACTCTCTTGTAAAAGGATACAGTACAGTTACTCTTACAGTAAGTCGTGGTCCAGTACAGGCTACAATAGATGATTATGTAGGAAAAAATATTTCAGATTTAGGCATTGGTGAAGAACTGGCAATGGGTGGAAATACTTCTGCTTTGCGCTTTGACACACCAATTTACAAATACGATAATGCTTCGGAAGGTACAATTCTTGCACAGTTTCCTGCTTCTGGAAAAGATGTGTTTCAGAAAACAAATGTTCAGCTTGTTGTAAGCAAAGGTCCTTCAAAAAAAGATGTAGAAGTTCCAGCATTAACAGGGCTTACAGTAAAAGATTTTTTTGATAAAGCCCAGAACACTCCTTTAGTATTCGATATTACTGCACATATCGCTGCTGAATCAGAAGTTCCGGGCACAATCGTTTCAAGTAATACAAGTGGTACCGTGCAGGAATATTCAAGAGTGGCTGTAGATTTTGCTTTTCCAGCTGCACCTATAGTTGAAGATGGAGAAGAAATTACTTATGGCCTTATTGAAGAAGAACTGGCAGAATTTCCATTCCCTGTAAAAATGGAGCTGGAAGCTATTTCTGAAGAAGGTGAAACTTACACAGTAGCAAACTTTGCTCATCCAGGTGGAAAAATCACTGTACCATATGCTGCTCCAAAAGGAACAACATTAATTTTTAGTGTAAATAATAAAGTTGCAACAAAGGTTGTTGTAGGCTAATAAAAGTTTAGGAGTAATTCCATGAGTCAACCTCTCATTTGTATGACATTAACAGGCAAAACTATTGAAGAAAACCTTAGACTTGTTAAAAAATATGAAAAGAATGTTGATATTCTGGAATTACGCCTGGACCATTTAAATGAAGATGAACAGCTTCATGCAAGACGCTTTCCATCTTTAGTATATCATCCTTGTATTTTAACAATTCGCCGTGATGTAGATGGTGGCCTTTTTAATGGCGGTGAATTTGCCAGAACCACCCTCTTTGCACGTGCCCTTTCTTTTGCCAATCAGGATAAAGCCAGAAACTTTGCTTATGTAGATTTTGAAGAAGATTTTCACATTCCAAGCATTCAGGATGCGGCTCTTGCATTTGGTGTAAAAATTATTCGCAGTGTGCACAATATGGAAGGTCCAATTCACAACTTAAAAGAACGCTGCGATTCCATGAGAAAAACAGGTTACGAAATTCCTAAAATTGCATTTAAAGTAAATCGTCTTTCTGATGTTACAAATCTTTTTTACGAAGGTTCCCAGAAAGTGGACTATGACCATATTTTCTGTGCCATGGGTCCAGAAGGATTCCCTTCACGCATTTTACCTGCTTTTTCAGACTCTTTCTTGTCGTATACTTCACCAGAAGAAACAATTGCAAATACAGCTGCTATTGGTCACATTGATCCAATAACAATCAACACTTTATACAATTTTAGAAAAATTACAAAGCAGACTTCCCTTTATGGAATTACCGGATGGCCACTTGCAAAACCTTTTAGTCCGGAAATCCACAATGCCGGTTACCGAAATATTGGGCTGGATGCAGTATATTTCCCTGTATGTTCCCCATTAGTTTCAGAATCTCTTGCTTTTGCAGAAAATCTTGGAATGAAAGGACTTTCGGTTACAGTTCCTCATAAAGAGTCGGTTTTGTTCTATGTAAATGAACAGTCTCCAGAAGTAATGCAGATTGGCGCATGTAACACTGTTGTAAGAAAAGGCGACAAGTGGATTGGTTATAATACAGATGCCCCAGGTTTTAAGCGAGCGCTGGAAGAATTCCTTGGCGGTACAAATATTAAGCGCAAAAAGGTTGCCGTTATAGGTGCGGGTGGAGCTGCAAAAGCAATTGTTTATGTATTAAAACAGATGGGAGCAAAAGTTTGTATTTTTAACAGAACTTTGTCTCATGCAAAGCAACTTGCAGATAAATATGATTTTAAATATTGTGAACTTTCAGCTTCCTGTGTAAATACTTTGTCTGAATATTCAAATCTCATTATTCAGACAACAAATATTGGTTCATCAACAGAAAAAACTCAGGAAATTATAGATCCAATTTCTTTCTATAACTTTACTGGAAATGAATTGCTTTTTGATATTGTTTATAAACCTGCAACAACACCAGTTATGCGAAGAGCTTCTCTTGCTGGTTGTAGAGTTTGTAACGGTTATAAAATGATGGAGTATCAGGCTTATGAACAGTTTAAGCTTTTTACTGGCCATGATTATGAACAAAAATAATAAACTTGGAGATATAAAATGACACAGTCAGAACAGAAAACTTTGGTTGCAAATACAGCCATAGATACATTAATTGAAAAAGGTAAAATCTTTAGTGGAATGAAGATTGGTTTAGGAACTGGTTCTACAGCAATGCCTGCAGTTAAAAGACTTGCAGAACACATTAACAGCGGAAAATTAAAAGATATTAAAGCTGTAGTAACAAGTTTCCAGACACAGAATGCCTGCCAGGAATATGGAATTCCTGTTTATTCATTAAATGATAAAGTTATTAATGGTGAACTTGACCTTGCTATTGATGGTGCAGATGAAGTTACTCCAGACTGCTTTTGTATAAAAGGTGGTGGTGCAGCTCATGTTCGCGAAAAGCTTGTTGAATACAATTCAAAAGTTTTTGTTGTAGTTGCAGATTCAACTAAAGCTGTAGAAAATATTGGTACAAAATTTCCTGTTCCTGTAGAAATTATAAGCGAAGCAAGAGTTTCTGTAACAAATGCCCTTAATAAAATGGGTGCAACTTGTGTTTTAAGAGAGGGCGTAAAAAAATGTGGTCCTGTAATTACAGATAACGGAAACTGGATTTTGGACTGTACATGGAAAACTCCAATTGAAGATGTATCAAAAATGGAAGATGCTATTAACGGCATTGTTGGTGTTGTAGAAAACGGTCTTTTCTCTAAAAATATGCCTATTGTATTTGTTGGAAAATCTGATGATACAGTAGAAATGAGAAACTGGCACTAATATATGTTTGCTCCATTTAGACAGGATTTAGCCCGCAATTATTTAGACCTGGTTATTCAGTTATTACAGACCAAAGAAATGGTTTTGCAGCAGCTTTCTAAAGAAAGTGAAGAACGGAAGAATCAGGGAATTATGCTGGGCAGTCTTGTTTGTTATGACAAAAATACTAATGAACAGATAATACTGCTTGCTGTAAGCGGAATTGCAAAACAACTGGTTTTTGCTTCTCAAAACAGCAAGTCTTTTTTTTATAAAAATCAGCACTTTGTAATTGTAGATCCTATAGTTCCGCCAGAAAACATAGAAGCAGCCCTTTGTGAAAATGATAGAGAGATTCATACCCTTACAGAAAAAATAAATCTGCTTAAAGAAAATGGGGAAGGGGAGCTGGATTCTTGCCAGGAACTTATTTCTAAAAGAACTTTATTATGCAGTCAGTCTTTAGAAAAAGTTTTTGATTTATATTCCTTCACAATTTTTAACGGTTCTACACTAACTCTTAGGGAAATTATAAAAAATAAAGGTGACAAACTTCCACCAACAGGAACTGGAGACTGTTGTGCTCCAAAACTTTTATCATATGCTTTTGCTCATAATTTGCAGCCGGTAAGCATGGATGAAGTTTATTACGGAGCAGATACAAAAAATAAAAAAAATGGAGTTTCTTATACTCCATGCGATGAACGCTGCGGATATATTCTTCCTTTTATTCTTGGATTAGAAATTCTTTATCGTGATGAACAGATTGTTGTAATAAATAAGGCTTCCGGGTTACTTTCTATTCCAGGTCGTACAGAAGATAAAAAAGATTGTGCCACAAGCCGTTTAAAAAATCTTTTTCCACAGTGCATAGAACAACCTTCTGTACATCGCCTTGATATGGAAACTTCTGGTTTACTGGTTATGGCTTTTACAGCCGAAGCTCATAGAACTTTAAGTATTCAGTTTCAAAATGGTGATATTGAAAAAGAATATATTGCTGTTTTAGACGGCATTCTTCAAAAAGCAAAAGGGCAGCTGGCTCCAAAAAATGGTGAAAAAAGCGGCCATATGGAATTAAAATTCCGCCTGGATGTAGATAACAGACCACATCAGATATATGATGAAGAAAACGGTAAGCTTGGAATTACAGACTGGGAATTAATGGAAACTTTTTCTATGAAAACCCGCCGGGACGGGGAAAGGCGGCCTGTAACAAAAATCCTTTTTAAGCCAGTTACAGGCAGAACCCATCAGTTGCGACTGGTTAGTTCAGACATCCATGGATTTGGACTCCCTATTGTAGGCGACACTCTTTACGGTCACTGTGAACAGGGAGAAAGACTTTTGCTGCATTCCTGCAAATTAAGTTTTAATCATCCTCAAACAAATGAGAGGATGACTTTTATCTGTCCGCCTGAATTCTAAAAAATCTTTACTTCAGCTATTTAGCCTGTCTTTGATAGTTTGCTTTTACAGAATCTACAAAAAGTTTATTCTGATCTGAACGTTCTGGAACCGAAAATAAAGGTTTTCCGTCATTTTCAGAAATTCTATAAATATTCATAGGATCTGTAGTATAAGCTGGACTTCCTGCATTATTAATCCACCAGTCAAGAACAGCTACAAAACAAAGAGTATATTTTAAAAGATTTGCATTTGTAGCATTAGTTGTGGCAGTCTTATTTTGAGCACCAAGCAAAACATCAAGACGTTTTGAAACTTCATTTTGAATACCAAATTCATAATGTGCCCAAGGATTATCGACTAACTGAACATTACCTTTAGATTTCGCTTTTGCATCACAATCATTAATAACAATTGTAAGATATTTTCTTACAAAATCAGTTCTGTGGAATAATGGTCTGTATTTACTTTCATCTGAAGGACGTTCCAGAATCAGCTGGTCGAACTTAAAGTTTGGCAGGAAGTGATATGTAGTCTGCCATAAAAGACTTGTAAGGATTTTTTTACCAATGTGGCTCTTTTCAAAATCTGGCTGAGAATAAACATTGTTTGTTAAATCTTTTAATGGGTCGCAATAAAGACGTTCAAAAGAATCTTCTCTGTAGGCTGCCCATTCATCAAGAATGTCCTGAATAGAATCTGAACCCTGTTTAGCATTTTCTGCACTGGCAAAACCAATATTTCTACACCCCTGGAAACAGTCTTCAATAATTCTGTGCAAAACCATAACAACCTGTAATGGGTTTTCTGGAGAAAGAACATTAAAGCCTTCTGGGAATTTATATAAAGGCTGGAAATAAGGATACATATCTGGATGTTCGTCCAAACGGTCAAAACCTGCCTGTGGGAACAGCTGATTCAAAAGTTTAAGCCCTGTAACAACAGTAGAATCTTTAATTCCTTTCTGTGGTGGAGCTGCTTTTGGTTTAGGTTCTTCTTTTTCTTCCTTCTGTTTTTCTGGAAGAAGAAGATCAAATTTATGAAGTTCTGTAAATTTTAAAATTTCTGCAACCTTAGTAGAAAAGAATTCTGGATAAGGTTCAAAACTGTCAGAACACATTCTCATTAAAAGAGGATAGAATCTCTTAATAATTTCTGTATCAATATAAAGCCATTCTGTAATAGCCTGTTTTGCCATTGTAGAAAGTTTATCTTTTGGAGCATCAGGATATGCAATTTCGTCATTGTAGATTTCTTTAATCATTTTTGGAATTTTGTTTGTTCCATAGAAATACACAGTGATTAATGGTTTATAAATTGCACGAACAAGACCTGTTAAATCGCAGGTGATAATTGTATCCTGAATAGTTTTAATGGTTGCGTATTCAGTTTTAATGCTTGCCATTCCCCATGAAGCAATCATTCTTAAAAATTTAAACTTTGTTTCAGTTCCATTTACAATTTTTGCTTTATAAGTTGCAGGGGCAATCTGAATAAGAGTTTTAATTACTGTAATAAATGCTTCCATGTGTTCAATAGACTGAGCAATTGTGTAGTTTGTAAACTCTGGAAGAATTTTTTCAGTTCCATTTTTCTGAAGTGTTCGTAAAAAGTTAAAAATGCCGTAATTTGGTTTAATTTTATATTCAGCAGACATCATCAGTTTGTCTATGGCAGCATTCATTTTTTTAGAACAGGCAGGAAGTTCTTCTCTAATGTGTTTTTTAGCAGCAATGGTTGGTGCTTTTTGAACAGGTTTTGGTGTTGATGGAGTCATTTCTCTCATAATGCGACCGGCTTTATTTGGTTGGCCGCTTCCACCAGAAGTTGTTCTTTCATACAAATTCTGTCCGCCAAGTTTTTTAGCCATTGTGGCAGCTTCTGTAGCATCAATTTCGCCAATGTTTTTTCTTGTTTTATCAAGAGTTCCTGGTTCCCAATCTGCAGTTCTACTTGTAATTTCTTCAGACATATTTGAATCTCCCTTTACTTTTAGTTATAAACGAATTAAGTTACTGTTCAGCATGCCGGGGAAATTTCTAAGGATAATTTTTTCCCCATTCTGATCTAACAAAACTCCCGAAAAAGTTCCATATATTGAAGTATATGCTGTTCTCATAATAATAAAATTTCTTATGTTGCTGTCTAAGGAAACTGGTGTAAAAGTTAAATCAACCATACTTTCTGTATCCTGAATAATCCAGTCTTTGTCTTTTCCAAAAGGATGTGTCATTAAAACTGGAGGCAGCGCTGTTTGTTTTCCATCCACAATCAAAATATTTTCGTTGTATGTGTCATTGTCGGTAGAATCCAGGTTGCTGTTTTTAAGATGGAACACAATGTTTTTGTTTTTTACAGTTCCAATACCCCATGAAATAGTAGAAATAGAATGACTTTTAAGGTAAGTTCTGTTAATCATCATAGCAGCAAGACCTTTTGAATTATCTACTTCTTCACCATTTATAATTGTTTTTCCCTGAATCTGCATGGAAGTAAACCAGGTTGCAGAACAGCGGGCAGAAACTGGAGCTGGTGTTACAAAAAGATTATCGCTGTGGCATTCGCTGTATTTTGAAGAAAAATAGCCACCCGAACAGTCTGGACGAACAGAATCTCCTTTTACGTTAAAACGCATGGCCATGTGCTGGTGATTTTCTCCCCAGAAAACTTTCATATAGCGTTTCTTATTAAAAGAAGTACAGGAACCGTATTTTGTTGAATGAGGAATAAAACGACGGCGAGGCCCCATAAAAGAAAAATAGGCATATTTTTTTCCAGTCTCTTTATTCCAGAATATAATGCGGGAAGTTCCCATAATTTTAAAGTCAAAAAATTCTGTAAAGCCAATATATTTTTCTGTTGCAAATATATAATCAAGGCGGCTTTTAATTCTGAGTTTAGTGATAAAAATTGGTAAAGGAAGTCCGGCAAAAGGAGCTCGTATTCCCTTTATATCAAGTGTTGAAGAAATATCGTTATAGGTACCAAAACATGCTTTGCCATTTGCAATAATAGTTTCTGGTGGTTCCTTAAAAATTCTAGAGTACATTCTTATATTATAACCCAATAAAAAATTTGTGTCATTACAAATAAATTTTTTGTAATCTGTAATATTTAGATTTATAATTATTGTAATTTGAAAAAGGAGTTGTTTATGGGAATAAAAGCATTTTCACTTGGTGCGGCACAGGAAGTAACTGGTTCTAAACATGTATTCGAAGTTGATGGTAGATTCTACATGGTGGATTGTGGAAGTTTCCAGGGTAAACGAAAAGAATCTGACGAAAAAAACAGAAACTTTTCTTTTGACGCAGAAAAACTTGAAGCTGTAATGCTTACTCACGGCCATTTGGATCACTGTGGTTTACTGCCTGTTCTTTCAAAAAATGGTTATAACGGCAATATTTATGCAACACCTGCAACCCGTGATATTGCTAATCTTGTTATGATGGATAGCGCCCGCATACAGGTCCACGACTATGAATTTCTTGCAAAACAAGCATCTAAAAAAGGGGAAAAGTTCAGCTGGAGACCTTTGTATGATGAAAATGATTGTGTTGCAACTGCAAATCAGATTGTTTCACTTTCTTATAATAGAAAAATGTTCATTTCACCAAATGTTCAGCTGGAATTTTTTGATGCAGGGCACATTCTTGGATCAGCTTTTGCAAATGTAACTGTTAATCCAAATCCTGCAAATCCTGAAAAAGAAACCCGCATTTTATTCACTGGCGATATTGGTCGTAAATGTAAGCCAATCATCCGAAACCCAGCTACCAATATGCCGGCTCCAGATTATATTTACCTGGAATCAACTTACGGTAACAAACTTCACGACAATCACGATGTTGCCATGAAAGAACTGGAACGAATTGTTCGAGATGCCTGTGCAAAAAAAGGTAAGATTATTATTCCGTCTTTTGCAATTGAAAGAGCTCAGGAACTTGTTTTCTATTTACATCTTCTTACAGATCAGAAAAAGATTCCTGTTGTTCCAATTTATGTGGATTCTCCAATGGCAAGCAATGCAACTTCAGTTTTCCGTGTTCATCCTGAATGTTATGATGAATCTGTAAACGAAGCTTTCTTAAAACATCATAAAAATCCATTTGGATTTAATTCTCTGACATTTACAACAAGTGTGGAAGATTCAAAGGAACTTAATAAAAAAGATGGTCCAATGATTATTATTTCTGCAGATGGAATGTGTGAAGCAGGGCGAGTTCTTTATCACCTTGCAAACGAAATCAGTAATCCAAAAAATACAGTCATGATTGTCGGATATATGGCTGAAAATACTCTTGGACGCCGCATTTTTGAAGGTCAAAAAGAAGTTAAAATTCTTGGCGATATGTACAAAGTTCAGGCAAAAGTTGAACGCTGTAATGGTTTTAGTGCTCACGCAGATTACAACGAAATGATTGAATGGCTTCATGAAATTGATACAAGTCGTCTTAAAAAGATATTCCTTATTCATGGTGAAAAAGACCAGCAGGAAGGATTTAAACAACATCTGGCAGAAGCAGGTTTCCCAAATGTGGAAATTGTAGAGCCTGAAAAAGAATACGATTTGTAGAAAATTATTAAAAATTTATATTGACCTTTATAATGTTTGTAATTATTTTAATATTGTAATGATTACAAAAATAAATTGTAACTTACTTGGTTTTGAGGGTGAATTCTTCTTGAAGAAACAACTTCAATTCATTATTATTTAATTTGTCGAGGAAAGTTTTTCCAGTCTTTCTTGTTGCGTAAGTAACAAAAAAGAATCGACACAAAAAAGTGTCTGAAGGGAATGAAAGTAAGTACCCTTCGGAAAAGAGGTAAATTCTATGGCTTTAAGACCAGAATGGGAAGGATTTAATCCAAAAGGCGCATGGACATCAGAAGTAAATGTTCGTGACTTTATTCAGGCTAACTATACTCCATATACTGGAGATGAATCATTCTTAGCAGGACCAACAGCTGCAACAAACAAATTGTTTGACGAACTTCAGAAGTTGCAGAAAGCAGAACACAACAAAGTTTCTATCGGTAAAGATGGAAAAGAAAGAACTGGTGTTCTTGATATGGATACAAATGTTGTAACAAGTCTTACAGCTCATGAAGCTGGTTACATTTGTCCAGAAGGAAAAGAACTTGAACAGGTTGTAGGTCTCCAGACTGATAAACCTTTGAAACGTGCATT
>JAKSTH010000032.1 GCA_024402655.1 Treponema sp.
CCTGCATAATGATACAAATGAAAATTGATGTGGTTATAAACCCCACCCATACCAGGCAGTTGTTCATTCTTATCACGACCAGATTGTGGAATGTATTCTCCAAGTGCTGGATCAGAACTTATCCATACGCTGGCTTTTGGATCTAAATATCTAGCTCCAAAATAATACAACCCGGTTTCTTCATCCATTTCTTTTGCACTGAATTTAAACGGAAGGTAAGTTCCTTCGGTATATCCACCTAAGTCAACCCAGAGTTCTCCGTAAGGGGTGTACTCAAGTCTTTCATATTCATTACCACGGTAATCTGTTACCAAACTTGCACTTCCCAAATGGTCGGTGTGATAATAGAACACTCTCTGCTTTTCACCACTGATTGTATTATCTACTTCCTGGGATACTTTTGTCACAATACGTGTATCTCCCAAATAAATATGCTTGCTCAACTGGCCCTGGGAATAAATATTTGCAGGGTCAGTGTGCCAGCTCCAGAAGTTGTTGAAATACAAAGTTTCACTTCTGTCTGTGTACTTGGCAACTCGTTCGTCATTGCTGTTATACACATAGTTTGTGGTATAGAAAGCATCTTTTGTTTGAATAAGACGATTCTTGTCATCCCAAGTGTATGTGCGTTCAAAATTGTTTATATTTGGTTTTGCTGATGAAGTTTCTACTCCGAATCCCCATGCTCCTTCTGTACCATAAACAGCACTATCAGCACCTTCTGAAGAAAGAATCTGGACTTTAGAAAGAGTTTCAGACTCTCCTACTCCATTACTATCATACTCACGAATCAAGTTGCCATTTGGGTCATATTCATAATAACGGTTACCTGCATTTTTCAAGCGATGAACATATCCTTCTGCATAATTATAATCAAAGCTGTAATTCAAGTCTGAAGAAGGTTTCGTTCCGTTCAGCATCCATTCCCGGCTTCCCTTGCTAGTCATATTTCCAAGATTATCAAAGGCAAAATTCTGTTCATAGCAACTTGTGTAATCTGAAACTGAAGTTTTATAACGGTTCAAGATTGTTGTACCACCAGCTTTTGTCAGCTGATACAGATTATCATATTCGTAGTTTTGAGTAGTTGAATAATTTCCGTTTTCAAGACAATTGTTGGTATAAGACATTACGTTTCCAACTCCATCAAAAACATAATCGATATTCTGCAAAAGAATGTTGTCAGAACCTGTTGTTACTATATTTTGTAGCCATCGACGGGCTGGGTCATATGTGTAAGTGGTTTTTACCTTATTACCATACTCTATGTAAACTCTCTGCCCAAATTCATTATAACCTATATTATTTACATAGTCGAATATTTCTCCCTGTTTTTCTCCTGTTACTTTATAAATCTGTCCGCCAAAGTCATAACTATATGTTACCACTTCGCCATCAGGATAAACAATTTCCTGTATACGGCCAAGATAGTCACTAGTATATTTCATTGTTGCAGATTTTTCCTTATCCACAGAAGAAACTACATGAGCTGTAATATTGCGAGTTTCTTCTTCCACCTGTCCCAAAAGTCCATATTTATAATATATCGATGTACCTTTTTCTGTTATAGACTTTAAACGTCCACAAAGATTATCAATTTTATCTGCAAGAGTTCCGTACTCAAACAGGGTTTTATCACCTGACACATAATTTATTTCCACAAGACGATTCAGTCCATCGTATTTATACACAATGTTACGGTTTCCCTCACGTAAGCGTGAATCATCTTCCCTCATAAGATTTGGTGTTCCGTCGTAATAATATCGTTTTTCACCACCATCTACACTTGCAAGTGATATTGTTCTGCCAAGTAAATCGTATTTCACACTTACAGGATTCATCTGGGCATCATAAGCCTTAAGCATTTGACCTAGAAGGTCATACTCATATGTAGTTTTTGTTAGAAGATTCAGATTACTATCCCGTTTTGCCACAGCAACAATGTTTCCTGTAATATCTGAATACTGCTGTGTTATGTTTCCATTCTGATCAGTTACAGAATTTTCAAGCAGTATTCTATTATCTTCCAGATTTAAATCAGGAATTTCATTTGTATTTACTACTTTAAAAGTTGAAGTTACAAATGTATTATCAGGTAACTGAGTCAAAACAACCCTGTCTTTAAAATCATAGGCATATTTTACAGGGTGTTTTACATTATAAATATATTCATTTTTTCCTGTAATACTATCAATATCTTCTCCACAAATAAAATCTGCCTGTCCTTGCTGAACAATTCGCCCCTTATTATCATAAACAACAGCACCGCTTACATTCCAGCCTTTTTCAGATGTCTGTGTCTCTGTATCATAAACAAAGCCTGTTTTTGCAGTTTGAACAACTCTTCCAAGTCCATCCTGAAGTACTATAGTTTTTAACTCATTGTTATCAACTAAATCATCTTCGTTGAATCTGATTTTATTTGTTGTAACCGCATACCAAAAATTATTCTGTGGCATAAAATACTCATATTGCACACAAGGAACTTCTTTGTTATATGGAGAAAAGACTTTTGAAAGTCTCTGCCATTCATCATATTCGTATATCATTTCAAGACCGTTTAGATCTTTTTCACTAACCTTAGTCTGATGCTGATAATCGTAAGATATTTGGGTGTTGTAACTTTCAGTATCTTTACCATACTGAGTTACTTCAGTTACATACTGATGATATACACCATCATAAGTATATTCCAGTGTAGCTCCTGTTGAGTCAGTTACCTTTTCAATAAGCCCATAGTCATTATACTCAAACTCTGTTGAAAGATAACTGTTTTCATCATAATACTGGTTCAGTTTTGTTAATAGTCCATCCTCATACTCTCCGCTTCTTTTTCGTAAAAGAGTTTTTCCACTCTCTTTTACTTCATAGCCTTCTACTTTTTTAGGTGCTGAATATATATGATTTACATCATCTTCAATATAAGACACCTTTGTAAGGAATATTCTGGAAGGTTCTGTTGAAAACTCTGTCTGGACATCCGTTACATTCATGTATTTATCATATGTAAAGTTTTCCCTTGTTTTAAGGCCTGTATCGTCTTTTGCTTCCTTATATTCAGTTTCTTCATAGACAACAATTACCTTATTTTTCTGATCTGAATCATATTCTATAGTCTTTTTTAAGTATACAAAGTCACTACAATTATATGAGTCGCAGTTTCCGCTGTATTGCTCTACACTTGTTACTGCACCTTTCAGATTATATTTTGTAATATCATTACTAAATTTTTGCACTGCATAAGTTCCGTCTACATTTGAAGAAGTCAGACTTTCATATCCATAGAAGTCATGTTCTTTACGATTGTAGTTTCCTTTTCCATATTCAAAAACAACACTTGAACCTGTATTTCCATTATTTACAGTAGGCATTTTTCCACTTTCAGATTCGTCATCAAAAATAACAGCCTTCATTACCATTTTTGCACCAGGCATATTAAAGGTTGGTGTTTTTTCTTCGTATTCAATTCTGCATGATCCGCCCTGAGGAAGTCTTACGGTCTTTAATAAATCGGCCTGTCCCAAAAGATTCTTTTTATAATATACCTTTCCATTATCTTCCAGAATCTGATCTGGTAAACCATCTCCATCTATGTCCATAAATCTTGTAGTTATTTTGCCACCTGTATAACCAAAGCTAAGTCCATTTCCATAACCAACCAGGATTTTTCCTTTAAGCCCCCAAAACATAGGTAACTCAGCACATATATTAATTGAATAAGATGGATTTAAACTGGTGGAAATTGAAGAATTTCCCTGTAAATAAAAGCCTTCATATTCTATAACTTGTACTTTATAACTTTGGCCCTGATTATCCGTCTGTTCTTTTGTTCGTTCAACTTCCCATTTAGAAACCTCTATAATTTCAGGTTCAGAAGCAAAGCAGTTTCCCAGGTTATAATAAATTTCTATCGTACTTTCATTACTATTTACAATTCTGTCAACAAGTCCGTCCCCATTAATATCATAAAGGAATTCTTTTACACTTGTTGTACTAAACGAGTTAGAATTTCCGATAGAAGCATTTAAGTCAAAACTAGAACCTGAAACAAACTTATCCGGTTTTTCCCCTTCTACAGCACTGCCAGAAGACTCATATAGTGCAGATTCTTCATAATAGCCTGTAGTCAATGGTACGGAAGATATATTTCCACTTTTTGAATCTGATTTTTGAATGATGAACTTATCATCAACTGTAAAATCAGAGGCGTCATTTAATATACTAAGCCCTGTTCCAAGATAAACTGCTTTTTTTGTTACCTTATCTGAAATGCCATCCCCATTAATGTCCATAAAACTTTCAGTCTGCTCATCGGTTCCAAAAAAACCCCCGGCTCCAGAAAACATAATACCTTTTATATTTCCACTCTTTGTATATTGAATCTGAAAATCTCCACCAGGTGTCAGACTACCTCCGAATCCTGTATTTGAGTTTTCTGTTTTTAATATGCTGGACAGATTTAATCTACTTTCACTTTTTGAAAATGATAATTTATAAGTATTTTCATCAATACTGCCCAAATAAATTATGGTTTCACGACCATTACTAACAAGTACATCAGGTATATGGTCCCCGTTTACATCTCTAAGAGTCTGCACATTACTGCTGCTTCCTTTTGTTATTGTATATGTTCCATTAACAGCAGCTTCTATTAGTGTATCATCAATCTTACCACTAATATCCCCTGAATGGGATTTTTCTTCTGATTCACTAGAAGTTATAATAAGGGTTTGTGCTTGAATATTATCTGGCATTCCTTCTAGTTTATAAAATGCATTACCACCTGTTCTGGAACAATTCAATTTTGAGCCTTGGATTAGTGCAACATAGTATTTGTATTCATTTTTTAATTTTACACTACTTTTATCCTCACTCTCTGATTCATTTTCTACAAGTTCAGTTAAAACAACTGTAGAAAGATTGCTATATAAACCTTTGTTATTAAGAGGATATGTAGATTCTTCCTCTTTAGCCTGCTCTATATTATTCTGTAAAACCAGTTCCTTTCGAGGGATTCCTAATGAATAATCCGGTTCCCTATTTTCATTTTCAGAATTAACAAAATCTTTATAGTCTGAGTTTTCATTTAAGTTTTTATATTTTTCTTTATTAATCTCTTTCGGTCTGATTTTGTCATTTATATTTTCTACTGAAAATGGATTTTCACTTTCTGTACCACTCCAGAATGCATAATACCAGTTTTTACCACCATACAACGGATACTCATTTTCAAATGTGATTTCATCATTATCAGATGACTCATTAACCTTCAATGTATAAAGAATATTGTCCTGTCTGAAATCTTTATCTGCATTAAATCTATAATTATTAACTTCTATTAATCTTTTAGAAAAAACATTGTGTTCATCAAGATAATTAATTTCAAGTTTTCCGTCAGAAACATTATATGATCTGTTTGTATTATAAACCAATTCCTTTCTTAAATTTTTGTATCTGTAATTAGCATAAGATGAATACTGAAGTTTAAACTCATTTGCATCTGTTATACTCCATTCTTCGCCATTTTTCTTAAACAAAGAACTATTTGTCACAAATTTGAAGGTTCTATACTTTAATAATACTTTTTCAACCTCTGTATTTTCAACAAGGTTCTGTAAATCATCTTCTGTCAGAATGTTTTCTGTAAATTCTGGTTCACAGTTTTCAAAATAAGCCTTAAAATCTTCCTTTGTTAAGATAATATCCTGCTCATCCAAAGGATTCTCGTTACCTTCTTCATCTTCCAGACTATCCTCAATCTTCTTCTGTTTTATTTCACTAATAATCTGTTCGTATGAAACAGTTTCTGCTTTTTCCTTTACAATTACTTCCAGTTCCTCTTGTGACAAAAGCGAAATAAAATCTTCTTTATCTGAAAAAATCAGTCTTATTATATCCCCTGTTTCTGTATCTTTCAGTTCAATAATAAAATATTCTACAGATTGATTTAGAATAGACTCCTTTTTTATACTAACACTGTTCAATTGAATATTTGTTGTATTAGGATAAATCTGCCAGCTACCAGATTCTGTCTGCTCCAATCTTTCTATTACTGTGTTTCCAATTGCTAAATCAATATTAAAATATTTCCTTCCAAAATATGATGTACCAGTTTTCCCATTTTCCTTTTCTCCATCTGTTTTTAACTTAATCTCTTCAGATTTTGCTACATATTCAGCAATTGTAGTTTTTCCCGAAACCTTAAATTCAGGTTTAACATTTATTATATTAAAAGACTGTAAATAGTATTCTAAAAAAGGTTCGTCATTTATAAAAACATGCTGGAATAGATTTCTAAGATTATTAAGAGTATCTTTTTCTATCTCTTCAGGTTCAATCAGATAGAAATTTTCCAAAGAAGAATCATATTTATACCATTTTGCAAGTAGCTCTACTTCTTCTTTTTTCATATTCGAACATATCTGTTTCAATTCTAAACTTGTTATTACAGTTGGAATAAATTTCTTATTGTTTGCAAGAAAATTACAACTTTTATTATCCAGTTTATCCTTCCAGTTTGTTTTCAGTACAGCTCCATTTTTGTCAGATGAAATACTGTAAATTTCACTTAACTCTATATTCTTTAAAACAGAAATTGTTTCACCATTCACCACTTCTGAACTAATTTCTACTGTTTCATCTGGAATAAAGAATATGCTTTTTTCAAAAGTTGAAAACGGCTTTACAGACGTATATTTAATTTCAATATTCCAGTCCATTGATTTATTCCGATTTTCATTTTCTCTTTCAGGAATATCTTTTTCTATATTTGGTAAGAAATAAACATTATCTTTTTTAGAAACTGAAACTGTTTTTTTGCTGTTTTCATTAATTTTTATTTCATAATCTTCCTTATTGGAATCATTTTCAAAATATGTTTTTCCTGAAATAGAAGAATCGCTGGCTGTAAAACTCTGACTGATCTCAATTTCGCCATCATAAGGTGCACGCCAAACTCTTAAAGGTCTTTCCATTAAGTAGTTTTTACTCTGCTTTTGTTTTTCTGCAAAACTTAAAGATTCGTATTCAAACTGTGGATATCCTATAATCTCTTTTTTTGAAAATTTTACATTCTTTCCGTCTGATTCATTGTGAAGATAAGCTTTTGTATTAAGAATGATATCTACGAGTCCATCTCCATCAACATCCATTAATGTGCTATCTGTTTCAGTTTTTGTAGATGAATTGGTTTTACTGAATTTATACCCAGCTTTAGCTTTTGTATTACTTTCTTTTCCAGCATATATCCCCGCTCCAACATACCAATTAAATCCGGATGAAAATGTAGAAGAAGTAACATAGTCCATCATACTTCCTTCCATATTTATAGTTACACAGTCTTTACTGATTTTACCATTTTCATATAGATAGATTTTTAATCTTTTTTTATACCCTTGAACAACTTTATCTGGATACCCATCACCGTTTATATCAACATAACTAGTATCTGCATAAGAAAAAGATGATGAATCTGAAAAATTTATACCAGCTGTTGTTCTTATATCCCAGGTATCTTGTCCAACACCAAATCCACCTGTAACGTATCCGTTAAAGCCTGCTGAAAAATTACTAGTATCATTTACAGATGAAATATTTTCTATAGGTGTCTGTACTGAAAAATACTCATTATTTGCAATCTGGTTGTATTCAAAACAATATTCGTATCTGCTGTTTTTTTCATTTTCCAAAGGAACTTCTACAATAAGTTTTTCAAGTAAACTGGATTTTGCAAGTCCTCTTGTGTATTCAAAGATGTATTTACGAAAGAGAGAATTCGAAACATAAGCTGAAACAGATTTTAGACGATTTTTGCAGGAAACAGCTACTCCGCTTCTGGCATCAACTCTTACATCACTACGCTGTTCATATTCAAAACTTATAGTATATCTTCCTTCTTTTTCATTAAAACCAGTGTAGTTTATTTTATCTGGATAAACATAATTTGAATCCTTAAAATACTCATATTTTATTCCATTCCCCAAAAAATCCTGAACACTAGTCAAATACCAGGTAAATATTTTATCTTTGCTACCCACTGTAGAATCTGCTGTTTTTCCATAAATCGATTTAACACCATTTGCAGTGGTTATTTCCCAATAATCAAAACCTTCATCACTCCAAGCATTATATCTTCTTATTGTCTGATAACCAGTTTGTTTAAGAGGTTCATATTCTATATATAATCCGGTTTTATTTACTTGCTGTAAAAGAATTCCGTCCAGCATATATACATCTTTCTCGTTATAGAGAGGAAGGCCTTTTCTGGTATCAACATAAATCATACTTCCATAATTAATATCAAATCCTTTTCCAATAATACCTGAACCTGCTGCACTGGAATAACTTAACGCCATTGATGGTTGCATTTCGTTACGCCCCTGTGGAAGCTGTAAATCTAAAGAAAAACCTGCATCACCAGTATAGGTTGCCTTAGGTGGGTTAAATGGAATAATATGTGTATCTGCTTTAACTGCTTCAAGATTTTTAATGGAATTTAAATTAAAATCCACTGGATTTGCTGTTTCTGGCATGGTTAAAGTTGCATTTATCATGTCTGTAAAATGTGTTGTTTTACTATTAATAACACACTTCTCTTTATCTATAGAAATTCTTTCCAGCTGAATCCAGCATTCCTTTTCTGTATCATAAAAATATGAATAAGTGTCATTAAGAACTAATGGTTTACTATTCAAAACAGGATCATACGGAAGAGAAATAACAACTTCTTTTTCAAACTTTGTTCCTGCAGGAAGAAATCTATAGCCGCCTTCATATAAGGTTGCATTTGAAATACTTTCTCCAAGGTCATTCACTGTTTCAAGTCTAGTAATGCTTATGACAGTATCTTTTTTAAGAGCACCAGGAGGAATAGAAATCCCCGCATCTTCCAGCTGGAGCACCCCACCTTTTTCACTGGTTACAAGCAACTGTGCTTTTTTTTCACTTTCCTGAGAAAAAACAGAATTACAGAAAAATACTGCAATACTTAAGAATACAAAAAACTTTCTCATATTATTCTCCCTGATTTTGTTTACTAAAATTTATATGAACATATGAAGTCTTAAAATTTTCATTTGGAGCTAGTGTTACAACAAAGCCTCGTCCTGTATCACTAAAATCAGTGATATCATTGTTTATATCACATTCTTTTCTACCGTTTATTAATAATACAAATCTGTTTTCTACTTCATTAAAGCTAATTTCCAGTTCATTTACCTGACCATAGTTTTGCCGTAAAAGATTTGTATAAGTCCATTCTTTTGTTGTCTTAAACTTTCCTTTTTCAATATTTCCAATACAGTATTTTCCAAGAACATTTATTAAAACAACTTTCATTGTTTCTTCTTCATCGCAGGCATATATGATTCCAAACCCCATGTCGCTTCTTCCAGATATTTTTGAAATACTAATCTTATAATCTATATAACTTTTACTTCTGTTTTTTTCGTTGACTGTCCAAATTGTATAGCCAGACTCTTTTAAATATTCAGTATTATTTGTCTTAAATTCATAAGTGTTATCATCTTGTTCAAAAAGACTGTCTATTTTTTCTGACTGACCAAGCCCTGTCTGATCTTCATTTTCCAAATTAATAACATTACCAACACAGGAATAAAAAAAGAGGCTCAACAATATGAGTGAAAATATTATGTAAGATTTCATATACTTTTTACTCCGGGACTTTTTCTATTTTTTGGGGATAATATTCTGTAATGCAATTTCATAATCAATTTCTACAAAAGACCTTATATTTTCCGGATTTATGGAAATACAGAAAGGTATTATTCTTTCTTCAAAAAATTCATTTGTTATGGTAAATGCTATACCATTGTGAATCTGTTCAGGTTTTTGTGTATCAAGATTAAATTGGAGATTAGCACTTGAATCATTTTTTATATTTACTACAATTTCTGCGGTTCTTCTTGGAGGAATTTTTACACAAAACCAGTCTTCATCATTTATAATACCGTCATAAAAGGGAGCATAAAAAATATTACAACTACAGTCTAAATCTAAGAATGTTGCTTTGTCTTTTGTATCATTATCTTCATATGAGTCTTTTATAACATCTGAACAGACTGCATAAGCATACTTTGTCCCACGAAAGGGCATTCTCCCTCTTTCTTTATCCAACCTATATACATAAGATTTTCTGTTATCCAGCTGTTTATCACAAAACTCTGTCTGTGTACCTGAATAAACTTCTGTAAAGTTATAGTTACCAGTTAAAGAATTATCTGCTCTCATTAATCTATATAAATCTGCACACTCATCTTCTTCCCATGTGACATTTATACAATGTACTTTTGAAAAACAATCCACCTGAATTACACCATCTTTTGGGTCACTGTAATCACGCAGTAAATATTGTGCTAAAATATTTGAACAAGATGTCAAAACAAAAATAAATACTAGTATTAATATCTTCATCACTCTATTCTTCATTTACAGACTCTCCATTATATAAAAAATAAGAAAATCCAAAGTTCATTTTATATTGCAAAAAGGAATCTTCCAGTAAAGGAATGGATACCATAGTTTCAGCCATAAAAGACCAAATGTTATTGATTTTGTATTCATATCCAAATACAAATTCCAGTCCACCCTGATTTTGTATTTCAATAATAGCGTCATCATATTTTTGGACCATATTCAAAATTGCTAACTCATAAAATGGTCCAATTCCTAATTTAAAAATACTCTGTTCATTGTTGTATATATTGAAAAATACTGGCAAAGAAAAACTAAAAGTATTTAAGGTTGCTTTATATTTTGTTCTTCTTCCAAGTCCTATCTTGTATTCCAGGTTTGGTCTGAAACTATAGTCATAGACATGATTTTTAAATACGCTTTTTTTCATAGCAGGATATAATTCAAATCCTACGTTCAAACCTATTACCCCAACCAGTACATCATTCCATTCTGAAAGAAGCGGAGTCCAGTATTCTATAAAAACAGGCAGTTTTAATTCAAACGGTCTTATCTGCTCTATTTCTTTTTCTTTGTCTTTTATATTGAACTGATCTTTATAGTATTCATAAATATTTTCAGAAAGATATGTTATTAATCGTTCATAATGATTCACATCATCTGAAGCGAAAAAACTGTAAATAACAGAATTAGTATCTTTATTAAAAAGTTTAAGTTCGGCATCCCATGAGTTTGTGTTTTTACGTACATAGCCATACAAAAGATACTGGCAACCCAGAGTAATACAGGCTTTAGATGCATCTAAAGCTGAAGAAGTTTCACCAGTTTTTTGTACATGAACATTTTCAAACTCAAGAAGTCCGTCATAATATTTTTCCATCAGCTGTTTTTTTATCTGAATTGCCGGATTCTGCAATAATGAATATCGTTCTCCTTTGGAATCAAAGCACAGAATATCTGCTATATATATTTTTTCTGTTGAAAACATCCTTTGTGTAAAAATCAGCATTAATCCTAAAAGTATATATATATTTTTATTCTTCATTTTTTACTCCAATTGTTTCTGCCTGAATAAATTCTTCAACCATATTTACAGATTCTAGTCTGTAACCAACTCTTTTTAATACACTGCAATCTTCTAAAATCTCTTCATATTTTGAACTGTCCATTTTGTTCAATGTAAACGTACAAATCATTTTGTAAAATCTAGTCTCATAATCCTCTGGCTCATACACCAAAATTTCATTGCAATATTGGATACATTCAAGATAATCCTGATTTTTATACAATTCTTTTATCCGCTGCTTTTTATTTTCAAGCTCATTATCACGTTCACTGTTTATGATTTTTCTATTTTTTTCTGCTTCAAGAATCTGATCATATTTTGAGGCCATATTTGTTGTTTGTTTTATCTGATTGAACTGTTCATTTTTTATACCATCCAGCAAGTCTTCAAGTTCTTCTATTAAAAATATTTCCCTTTCATATCCAGCCATAATTTCATTCCCAAGAGTTGCAATCTGTTTTTCCAGTTTTTCATGCAAATCATTCAGGATTCTATTAATCTTTTCATAATTCTCTTCTAATTTTTCCTGAGCTGTCACTATTAAACTAGTATTGTTCTTTTGATTCTCTATAATCTTTTTTTCAAGAAATATTATGACTGTAATACCGCTTACTAAAAGAAGGGCAAATACCGTCTTTAAAAACTTATTCATCACCCAATCTTCCCTTTATTACTTTTTGTAAAAACAAATAATCTTCTCTTGTCTTAATGGAAAGTGCCTTATTAATTGCCTTTAATGCTTCACTATCCATCCCTTTATCTAAATAGCTTTCTGCTAGGTTTGCATAGTAAAATGAACTGCCCATTTTTATATATAAAACTTTCTGATCATCAAGGGTTGTATTAACAATAATCTTTTCATAATCTTCCTTTACAAGCATTACTTCATGATTATTCCCATTCTGAAACCCTTCTACAGTACATCGCCCATAAACATCTGTAAAACCAATACTTTCTCCATCTATATATATCTGTACATTTTTTACAGTATTGTTTTCAAAGTCATAAACCATAATATATGTACATTGACTATCCTTTTGTCCAACCGTTTTACAAGAGACAAAAGCTAATAATACCAGAGCAAAAATCAAGATTTTTTTCATTACCTTACCTCATAATACTCATTTCTGATTCTTGCTATATATCCATTTCCTTTCTTGTAACAAAAATCACTTTCATTTTCTTTATTATCTTCCAACAATGGCAGAGTATAATACACGCCAAAAACTTCATCTTTTACAAGAATATATGTAACATCTCCTTTTCTGGTCATCCCTAGAAATGACATTTTTATACTGCTAAAAGTTTTCTGAGATTCCGTTTTAACAGGCTCTATATTCACTGTCACTACAGGAAGTAAAGATCTTTTAGTTACATATACCTGTTTTTGAGTAGACGCTGGTTGACGGCTTTTAAACATACTGCCCATATCTTCTGAAGATATTTCCTGTAAATCTATAAAATATGTATCTGTTTCATTATCTTTATCAGTTTTTATACCTGTATCAAAAAGTATTGTAGTCTGAAGGTTTTTCTGTCCTGAAAAATTCCGAATTTTGCAACTGTTTATCACAGATTCCTGAATGCTTTCTAAAAAATTTAATAAATCTGAACTATTACTTTCAAAAAAACATTCAACACCTGTAAACTCTCCTGTGTTTTTTATCTGCATATATTGTTCATTGCAGCCATTTTTATGAGCTATTTCCCTTAATTCAAGAATATATTCTGATAAAACTCTCTGGCTCATGTTATTTCTGATTTCTTCAGCTTCTTCTATCTCATGTTCATAAAAACTTATTTTGTCTTCTACAGATATTCTCTCGTCAATTTCACCAGCTGCTTTTGCAAACTCTCCTGAAAAAGTAACAATTTCATGATTATCTGATACTGTTGTTCGAATCATTTTTACATTTGTAAAAGCTTTTGACTCTTCAAAATTAGAAAGTACTTTTACACTATCCTTTGTTTCTGCCTCAACCGAAAAATAATTTTTCTCTAAAGAAATACTATTAATAAATGTGTTTTTCATAAGACACTGATATAAAAGCTTTAACTGCACATATACGGATTCACTTTTACCAAGAATCAAAACTTTATATTTTTCTTCCAAATTTGAAAGCCTTTTGTTTTGCAATTCTTTAAGTCTTTGTTCTTCCTGCATCTGTTTTTCTAAAGATTTTTGTCTTTCGCTTTCAATCTTTTTATTTTTCGTCATAGAATTATTCAAAAAAATACCAGACAATATTACGAAAACTACAAAAAAGGATAGTAATAAACCTTTTATCCGTTCTTTCTTTTTTTCCAAAGGTTTTGCAAGTACAAATACTTCATATTCATTTTTCATCTGTCCCTTTTTTATATACAGATGATCTTCCATTATTTCATAAGGATACTGTTTTCTTAAACTAACAATGGCTTCCTTTATCCGCTTCTTCTTTGAATGACAATTTGAGATTAACTTAAAACTATATAAAAACGAGAATTCAGGAACAGAATCTTTCATATTTCCACCCTTGCCGTTTTTAAAATCTTTCCAACCATTTTATATTCATAAATCTTCCTGTCATTTTCTTTTTCTGGAAATGCAGCAAAAATTACGCTTATTTCATATCCATGTTTTTCAAAACGAACTCTCCAGAATGTAGTTTTAAATCCCAAAAAATTAAAAATATGATGAGTATGTGAACATCCTAAAATTTTTGCAAGTTCTTCTTTATTATGAATCTGATTTTTTTTCATTTTTATTTCATATACTTTTTCTTCAGCATTTTTAATTCCACAAAAGTCCAGCACAGCCTTTAAAAATGCTTCGTCCATATAATTAATATTGTAAAGTGGAATACTGTTTACCAGCGGAAACAAATCTTCGGTCTCAAAGTCAGCTTTTATCAAATCCATTTCACTTTTATCTATATACGTGGCATTAATCCATCCATAATCAGTTTCATAACCACTATGTTCTTCAGCCAATAAACTTTTAATTGCTTTGTTTTCCAATATTTCTTTATTCAAAAATCTTTTATTAATTCCTGTAGAAACATCTTCTATACATATATTCAACTCTGCATATTTAGAATACATTCTAGTTTGAAACAATCCTTCTTCCATATCTGCTTCATAATTTACTAACTCTTGAAAATCCACTTTCATTTCATCAACAATCTGTCTTATTTCTATATCATTCAAATTCTGACTCTGATATAAACCAATTAATCTTTGGTTTGTAGAAAGTAAAAAACTTAATGCAAGCAAAACAACAAAAAGAGAAAAAATAATAGATATTGCTAGTGGTGTACTAAATGCGCTACTGTTATTCATTTTTTTCTATCAGTCTTTCTCCTATCCCATGTTCGCTCGTAAAATTCTTCCCCTTATATTCCCAATTTACCGTTAGTTTAAGTCCATCTTTTTCACCAATTTGCTGCACCTTACAAGAAAGTATATTCAGCTCAGAATCTACATTTTTTGCAATAAGTAGTTCATATACTTCATTTTCCAGTTTTTCAGGATTTCGCCAGAAAGGAATATTTAATTCTTTCAAATCATTCCGAATTCTGCGATCCAGCATTAACACTTTTGCATTCATACTTGCACTGTTTATAACTCTCTGTCTTCCCCTCATAAATGTTACATATCCCTGCATAAAACCTAGAGCTAAAATTATAAAAATCAGTATGCAGACCATTACTTCAGTATATTTCATTAGCTTGTGCCAAAATTTCAGTTATTTTTGAATTCTGTCTGGCATTTTCACGTTCAAGCAATGCAAAACATCCAATCATTCCAGACAAAATCAATAGCAATACAATCCCCGTTATTAGTTCTTTAATCATTTTTTAATTCCAGCTTGTAATATCACTGTCTTTACCTTCTCCACCCTCTATACCATCTGCGCCAAAGCTTCTTATACCGTAATCATATCCTTCTGGTCCTGGTCTTAAATATTCATAGTCGTTTCCCCATGGATCTTTTGGGGCATCCTTTAATAAATATGGTCCATCCCAGTTCTTTGGAATAGGAAAAGTTATGGGTTCCTTTCTTAAAGCTGAAAACCCCTGTTCTTCACTTGGATAAACTCCATTATCAATAAAATAGGCTTCAAGTGCCGTACAAAAACTTTCAATCTGAGTTTGTGCACCTGCCACTCTTGCTTTTTCCAGGTTTCTTATTGCCATTATTCCTACTGTTGCTGTCAAAATTAAAATAATTGCAATAACTATCAATGTTTCTACATAGCTCCACGCTCCTTCCTTCCTTAAGATATATTTCAATATTTTTTTCTTTACACTCATTTTTATATTTCTCCCATTAATCTGAAAATTGGAATAACAAACTGACTTATAATCAGTAATACAATCAGACCTGTTAGTATTGTGAATAGAGGTTCAAGGATTATAACAATTCCATTCACAATGTTTGTATTCTCTTTAGAATAGTAATCATAGATTTGTGAAAATACTCCTTTTACATCTCCGTTATATTCTGAAACTTTAATCCATGTATTCAAATAAGACGGAAGTAGTTTGTACTGTTCAAAGCATTCTCCTACACTTCTGCCTTTTACTATCTCTTCATTAATAGATAGAATTGCCAACTTATATTTTTCATTACTCAAAACTTGAGCTGCCTGTTTCATACTCTGGGAAAATGTAAAATGCGATTCTATAAGCAGTTTCATGGCGAAAGCAAAATCTGTTGTCTGATTTATAATGATGATTTTCCTGATGACTGGGATTTTCAATAAAAAAGAATCCGTAAAAAAACGAACTTTTATACTCTTTTTCCTTAAATATTTGATTATCAAAGCTGCCAGAAAAATAAAAACGAATGAACCAAAAATAAAAAATATATTAGCCTTTATCTTCAATATTTGTTTTTTTATGACTTCTGCTTCATGAGCAAAAACACTGAAAATTTCTTCCATCTGGGGAAATACAAAAAAAACCACAATCATTATCACTACTATCGCACTGAATAATACGATAGCCGGATACAACAAACTTTGAATAACCTTTGTTTCCCTTTCTTTTTTTGTTTTAAGATATAAGGCCAGCTTTTCAAATACACTTACTAAAGAACCTGTTTCTTCACCTATAGAAACCAAAGAAATATAGAAAGCATTAAAAAAATGCGGATACTTTTTCATTGTTTCACTTAATAAAAAACCTTCTTTTATGTTCTTCAGCAAATCAAGACATAATCTTTTATTTTTTTTGTTTGACTCAATTTCAGATTCAATTTTTAAAGCATCTTGGAGAGAAATATTTGTACATAGTAATGAAGACATAGTTTGGGTAAAAGACAGAATATCAACTTTCATATATTCCCTCCCTTATAATCTCTTCTTTTGTACTGATTCCACCTTGCACTTTAAGTAATGCATCTTCTTTTAATGAAACAAACCCCTGCTTTATTGCACTTGTTTTTATCTCATCTTCAGATTCACATTCCTCTATCTGTCTAGAAATCAAGTCTGTAACTGTAAAAGTTTCTCCAACTGCAATTCTTCCCTTATAACCAGTCCCATTACATTCTTCACATCCTTTCCCTTTGCAGTATATACATACTTTCCTTATAAGCCGTTGAGCCATACACACTTTTAATACACTTGCTATTAAATATGGTTTTATACCAAGATTTTTCAATCTGGTGATTGCAGAAAAACTGTCATTGGTATGTAAAGTCGATAATATTAAATGTCCCGTTAATGAAGCTCTGACTGCCAGTTCGGCAGTTTCTTTATCTCTGATTTCACCAACCATGATTACATCAGGGTCCTGTCTTAAAACTCTACGTAATATATTTTCAAAAGTTAAATCTATTTCTTCATTTACCTGTATCTGATCTACCCCTTCTATTTCTTTTTCAACAGGATCTTCTATCGTAATAATTTTTAAATGACTCCTATCCATTTTAGAAAGCATTGCATGTAAGGTCGTTGTCTTTCCTGACCCAGTTGGTCCTGTTATTAAAATCATTCCATTTGGCAAACCAAGGCTTTTCAGTAAAATTGAAAGATTCCTTTCAGAAAATCCAAGATCTTCCAGTTCAAGGACTTCTTCTTCTGTATCAAATAATCTTAAAACTATACTTTGTCCTTTAGATGTTGGAACAATTGAAACACGAAAGTCGACAGTCTTATTTTCATAATTTACAGATATGCGACCATCCTGACACAGTCTGTTTTCCATAATATTCAGATTTGCCATAACCTTTATTCTGCTAACAAATGATGTATACAAACTTTTATTTAAGGTTTTTACAGTTTGCAAAAGACCGTCTATTCGAAACCTGATATTTATTTCATTTTTATCACAGTGAATATGAATATCGCTGGCTTTTTTTCTTATTGCTTCAAGAAAAACGGCATTTATAATATTCACAACAGGAGCATCACTGCTTATCGTTTGCAATGAAATCTCTCCAGATTCCCTTCCTCTGTCCCCTATAACATTTTCACTGTTTTTTTCTACGTGATTACCAATAAACTCAACAAAATCTGAATCTTTTACAAATATAGTCCTCACTGTTTTAGGAGAATGAATTTTTTCCAGTAAAGGTATTTTTTCTTTGAACTCTTGTGAAACAAATACAAATACCTCATTATTATTTTCGTATTTTTTTACACACCTGCTGCTTCTTATAAACTCATCTGTATACTGTTGATCTATTGTTCGATAAAGAGAAAAATTTTTGATATCCTGTTTTGTTTCATACTCTCTCATGATCTTTTACCCTAATTTCCGTATTTAGACATAAGTCTCCTAAGGTTTTCTTTTTCTGTTAAAACTTCATTTTTTTCTTTTTCTACAAAAGGAACCAAATAAATAATAAATTCAGTTTCTGCAATATTTTCTTTTTGTGTTTTAAAAAGATTTCCTAAAACAGGAACAGCACCTAATACAGGAACTCTGCTTTCTGTAACATCTGTTTCTTGCTGAAACAAACCACCTATAATAACAGGCTCTCCGCTTTTTGTCCGGACATTTGTACTGACTTTCTTTTCTGTTGTCGAAGGAGGTGCCGAAGTAACATCCACATTTCCAGATGCACTTCCCTGCTTAGAAACCTGGGCTTCTATACTAACAGTTATCATTTCATCTCCGCTTACCCAACCATCAATTTTTAAGGTAAGACCACTAGTTATTTCTCTTGTTGTACTTGTGTAAACATCTCCATTTCCGTTTACAATAATGTCTCTGTATCGAGATGTATTTGTATTAGAAAAAGAAATACTTTCACCACTTATTCCATTCAAAGTTGTATCTGCAAGTACGTGGGCTTTTCCAAGACTTAATTCTGCATTCAGATTTCCTGCAAACTGTATACCGAATTGCGAAATAATATCAAATTTAATGTTAAAAATATTAGAAAGCATTCCACTCCAGCCATAACCTGCCTGTTCATCACTTGCATTCATTTTTAACGAAGAACCAAAGTTCATTCCATTTGTTTTTTGTCTCTGAATCACCAGTAATTGATATTTAATCTGCTGTTTTGGTCTATCAATTTTTTCAATATCAGAAAGCAGAGCTTCATACTGTGTACTGTTTCCGTTGTAAAACACCAGAGATGGATTACTTGTCTGAGTGATTTTTTCCTTTGTCACCCAGGCCGGTAAAGACTTCATGAGTTCATCACTTTTAATATATTTAAGTGTGATAGAATAAGTGTTTTTCTGACTGTCTATCATTTTTATAAAATCAGAAATTTCTTTTTCATTTTCCTCTGTCACCTGTGTAATAAAAGCGGTATTCGAAGGGAGAATAACTGGTTCTGCCAGAAGTAAATGCTTTGGTATTAACGAAACAGCTTCCTTTACATCAAGATTAACAATTTCAAATTGCTTAAAATATCTGTTCTCACAGTTTATATCAATTTTTTCTATGAAAGTTTCAATTGGATTGATTTCTGCTTCGCTTCCATTTAAAACAACAACTCCATTGTTCTTATCAAGTTTTATAAAAGCTGAATTATTTAGTTCGGAAGGAAGCAGTTGTAAGAGCACATCTGTAGAAATATGCTTCAAGAAGATTGTTTTTGTAGTTTTAAGTTTTTTGTTAATATCACGCTTTTGAATTTCAAAAATTTTGTAAATATTGTTTTCAATAGAATAATCACAACTTCCCTGTTCTAAAAGAAGAGACAAAAGTTCTTCAAATGATTTATTCTTATAAGATACACCTTCCAATTGAATCGTAGGTTTATAAAGCAGTGAATATTCTTTTTCACCTTTAACAAATAAAGCTTCTAGAACATTTAAGAAACTTGCTTTCTGTATTGTAACAGAAAAAAGATCTTCTGCTTTTGAAACCGTAAAAACATCCACATTTCGTCTGACATTTGTACCGGAACTTTTTGTAATATAGTAACCACTGGCTATTCGTTCCAACCCAAAACCAGGTAGTTTTATAATAATCAGATTTAATATGTTTTCGAGACTTTCATTCTAAACTCTGATCGTGATAGTTGCTACAGGAAGGGTATCATATAAGATAGTAGTATTAGTTATCCGTGACAGATAATTAAGAAGTGGTTCTATCATCACATTTTCACCATTGAGAGAAATTGATTTTCTGTCATTTACAGAAAGTTCAACTTGTGAAACTCTATAAACCCCATTGTCATTTATTACATAAAGATGGCAATAATCACAAAATCTAGAAAGAGCACTTTCAAAATCTTTATCTTCAAAATGAAACGTTACATTTCCGCTAACAGTTTCATCAACAAAAACTGATTCTTCACAAATATCTGCTAGCGCATAGATTACATCAGCCACTTTCTGATTCCTAAAATCCATAAAAATAGAATCATCATTTGTTTGTGAAAAAAGCCTTAACGGTAAAGATATAAGAAATAGGGCAGCAAATAAACGCTTCAATAACTGCCCCCAATAACTTGCAAACCTATAAAACCTGCTGTTATACATGGAATAAAAGGAATGCGATTTGTTTTCTTCCTAGAAAGTTTTGTTATTATACAGAATAAAAGGACTCCAAAAATACAGCTGAAAATACCAAGCACACACATCTGAAGAAAAGACAACGGAATGGCCAAAATACAAAATACTTTTACGTCACCAGCACCAAGACCTTTTGTAAGAACAGATATAACATGGAATAAAAATGTAAAGAATGCAGTATTTAAGAAAGTTTTGATTAATGGATTTTTTAAAAGAATAAAATGTGAAAAAAGGATGGATACTAAAAAAACTAGAAGTGCAGAATTTGGAACACAGAGTCTTTTTATATCCCAAAAAGAAAGGAGCGATAAAAATATTAAACAAATATACTTTGATACATTCACTTTTTACCCTAGGATATATTTTTACCCTAGGATATATTTTTACCCTAGGA